>JANTHT010000204.1 GCA_024762235.1 Sulfurospirillum sp. | reverse complement strand
CCTGCATCTCCGAAATAGTGGGCAAGCAGCCGGTGTTTGCAGGAGGAGCTGAGGGCGAAACGGTACATCGACTGCAGTTTGCCGTAGAGCACCTCTTTATAAGTGTCGGTCAGTGCACCGTCGATCAATTCCCGTTTCTGGATTTCGTCGGCTTTGGTATAGAGCAGCAGCGTCTCACTCTCGAGTCCGTCACGTCCGGCACGTCCGATCTCCTGATAATAGTTTTCGATCGTTTTGGGCAGCGACGTGTGCACCACGAAGCGGATATTGCTCTTGTCGATTCCCATCCCAAAAGCGATGGTCGCCACGACGATATCGACCTGATCACGCATGAAGGCTTTCATGACAGAAGATTTCTCTTCCGGTTCCAGCCTGGCATGGTAGGCTCTGGCACTGATCCCGCGCGACTGCAGAAACGCGGCCAGCTGCTCGGTCTCTTTTCGGGTGAAGGTGTAGATGATCCCGCTTTCGTTTCTGTGCTTTTCCAGAAAGTTCAGCAGCTGTGTGCGTCCGTTGGAGACACGTTTTTGCGTGCGAATGGTGAGGTTTTGACGAAAGACTTTCGCACGTATGCGCACAGGATCTTTCAGCTGCAGCGCTTCGATCATGTCCTCTTCCACTTTCGGCGTGGCGGTGGCGGTAAAAGCCGCTACGGGTGTGTCGGGGAACTGCTCTTTGAGGATACCGAGTTTGCGGTAGTCGGCGCGAAACTCATGTCCCCACTCACTGACACAGTGCGCTTCGTCGATGACGAAAAAGTTGATCCTGAGACTCTGCAGAAAGGGGATGAAACCGTTCGCGCCCAGACGTTCGGGCGCGACGTACAGGAGCTTGATCTCCCCGTTTTTCAATCTTTCAAAGACTTCCGCACGCGCTTCGTCAGACATGTCGGAGTTGATCGTCGCGGCGGGAATCGCATTTTCCGTCAGGCCCCGTACCTGATCCTGCATGAGCGCGATGAGCGGCGATATGACGACTGTGACACCCTCCATCAGAAGCGATGGGAGTTGATAACAGAGCGACTTTCCTCCGCCTGTAGGGAGGATCGTGAGCAGATCGCGCCCTGCCATCAGTGCATCCACTGCCTCTTCCTGAAAGGAGCGAAAGGTGTTGAACCCGAAAACTTTTTCCAATACTTCCATCTTTTGCATGCCGGAAGTATATCCAAACTCATGCAATCTTCCAAAATATACGCTATAATCCCGGCATGAAAGAGATCGCACTCCTCGGCCCCACCGCTTCCGGCAAAACAGCACTTGCTGTCGAGATTGCCGAAAAGTTCGATGCCAATATCCTCTCTCTCGATTCACTCGCTATCTACAAAGAGACCGATATCGTCTCTGCCAAACCCACTCTGCAGGAGCGACGCGGTATCCCGCACTTCGGTATCGACCTGTTGCGCATCGACGACTATTTCAGTGCAGCGACCTTCTTCGATCTCTACAATGAGGCAAGGGAGGTGAGTGAAAACGAGGGGAAAAATCTGATCATCGTCGGGGGGACGAGCTTCTATCTCAAATCGCTGATGGAGGGACTCTCACCGAAAGTCAATCCCTCCGAGGAGACACGACGAGAAGTGGAACAAGCGCTGCTGACGCCGGAAAAAGCGTATGCGCACATCGCGGCCCATGACAAAACCTACGCAGCGAAGATCTCCCCCGGTGACCGTTACCGTATCAGTAAATGGCTGGAGATCTTCCTCGAGAGCGGCATCGATGCCACTACCTTTTTTCGACAGAACCGACGCGCCCCTCTCATCAGAGAGATACCCCTTTTCGAAATCGCCATCGAGAGAGACAGACTTCGAAAACGTATCGCACTGCGTACAGAGAAGATGCTCGAAGAGGGTCTGATCGAAGAGGTCTTCGCACTTGAAAAAAAGTATGGACGAAAGCCCAACCCCATGAAAGCGATCGGTATCAGGGAGACGCTGGACTATCTTGACGGAAAGCTCGACAGGAGGGGGCTTTTCGAAGCGATCACAACCCACACCGCACAATTGGCGAAACGGCAGGAAACTTTCAATAGTTCACAATTTACCCAAAAAATCAAATTACTTAAAGATGACTTAATAAAATATATAAGTCAAACTTTTCATTAAAATATTATATTCAGTAAAATAAAACTGCAATTATCTTTAATATTTATCTTTTTTTTAACTAAATATAAGTAGAATGAAGGCATTTAGAAATTCAACTATAAAGGATTGCGGATGAAAAGAGTGCTTACCGGAGCAGTACTGGCTCTCTCTGTGCTGGCGACATCGACGCTATGGGCCAAACAGTCCATGCCCGAGAACATGAGAGCTTACGACATGGCTGCCACCCTCGGTGCCACCTCTATCAAAAACAAAGATGGTGTCAAACTCAAAAATGCGACATTCGGTGTCAACTTTCAACTCAACAACTACACTGTCAAACCGAGATTCGATTTTGAATATGTCAGAATCACCGATAAATCGAAATTGATCGATGGTCTCAAGGCCGAAGAGGTCAACTCACTGCTCAAAGGCTCTATCAACGCCGTCTACGAACTCCCCAATACCACAAACTTTTTCCCTTACGGCCTGGTCGGT
>JANTHT010000203.1 GCA_024762235.1 Sulfurospirillum sp. | reverse complement strand
CCGGCAGATCAGTTTGACGATATTTTACATATCATTCGAGAAAAGACCCAAAAGAACGGTAGGCAAAAAAAGTTTGTCAAAAATAGAGAAGCGTCTGTTGGAACCAAACTCATTTTGAGCATTTTGTCCCTTATTTTCGGATTTTTACTCTTTCCCCGTCTTCCCATTCATTATGTCGGTCTCTTTACGATTGTGACAATACTTTTTGCGCTGCTTTCATTATGGTCCGGTGGATTGAAGCAGCGCATATTTGGCGCGATTCTTCTGGCTTTACCGATTTTCGGGGTCATCATGGCTTTTTACTATGGCGAGGTTGATATGAGGCCTGCAGGAAGCATCTATGCCCTGGGCCTGGAAGTTCTTTTTTTGGGATATTTCTTATGGCTTGGAGCGCGTGTTGTCTTCTCTTCCCGATACCGATCTGCATAAAAAAGCCTTTGAGAGGTTTTTTGCGGTTTAGAGCCGTCACTGTTTCCCTGTCCAGACTTTTTTAGCTGGTTGGTGATGTTATGTGCGGTCTGACAACGATGCCTGGCATGGGATATCACTATCTTTCTTGTCAATGTGGTGCGTAACATAGCGGAGTTTGCTAAATATAAGATTAGGAACAGATGATTTCAGCGCTTTTTGCGTCACTTCAGGAGATCGCGTCTCTACCGATTTAGTGGGTAGAGTTTTGCATAAAGGCGTTGGATGAAAAAGGTTTTAGCACTAACGGTACCGCTTCTGTTGGCGGGGCAAATGGTCTATGCGAAGGGGATGGCAGATATCAGAGCATCACTGGCAAATATCGTCGATCAGGCGTACCATCGGCAGGCGAATCAGAACCATCTGATCACGCTGGCAGCCAGGAACAAGATGCTCTCCCAGCAGATCGCCAAAGAGGCTGTCATGATGGCGTATGGGAGCGACAGGTCGCTACACCGTGCCCGCATGCTGGAAGCGGCAAAGCGTTTCGACGCTGCGCTCACTGAGCTGCAGAAAGCGGATCCCGATGCAAAGCCTGTTCTGGAGGAGGTGGCAGCGGAGTGGGCCCCTTTTTACCGGCATGTCAAAAAGGGACATGCGGTTGATGTCGCCTACATCATCGCGCACAACGAAAAACTGCTGCGATTGAGCCACAAGCTGACCCAGACGCTCAAAAACGGCATGGTCATCTCCGATACCCTCAACAAAGTGGTCGAACACACCCTCAAGATCGCCGACCGGCAGCGCATGCTGACGCAGAAGATGTTCAAAGAGAAACTGCTGATCCACTACGGTGTCGATCCCAAACGCAACGAAGTGCGACTGAAGGGGAGTATCATCCTCTTTGAAAACGGGCTCAAAGGGTTGATGGAGGGAGAGAGGCGTCGCGGTCTGGTGAAGATCACCAACAAAAAGGTGCATGCGACGCTTCTGGAGATGTGGCGCCTCTGGAGCGATGTGCAGGCGCTCTACCGTCAGAGTGATATTTCCGATGAAGCGATGGAAAAGCTGGCGCATACGGAGCCGAAGCTGCTGCAAAAGAGTGAAGAGGTGGTGCGCCTCGTAGAAAATGCACTGGAACTGTAAAGAGAGGTGAGATCATGAAAAAATCGATATGGATTACGCTGCTTCTGGCAGCGGTGCTGCATGCAGAGGGAGATACGCGTCAGATCGACAGGGTGACGGGACTGGTCGTCGACAAGGGGCTGGAAGATATCAAGGAGAACTGTACTGTCTGCCATCCGGGAAGGTTTATCGTCGTCAACGGAGGCGACAGAAAGTTCTGGCGCTACAAGATCTCGGTCATGCAGCGGGGGTTTGGGCTCTGGGATCTGCCTGAAGATACCAAAGCGCGTATCGTCGACTACCTATCCAGAAACTATGCCCAAAAGCGCAATGTTTCGATAGACAGGTAACATGCGCCGTCTTTACCTGGTGTGAGGATATGTCGCTATCCTCTGCCCCAGTAGCGGATCGGTCCTGTGTCGATATGCATGAAACCGCTGCTGGGATAGTATCCCACACCGCCGCGTCTGAGGAAGGTGGCCAGTTTTCTCAAGTCTTTGAGTTCCGTACCGGGAAGATTGATATCGATTGCACGCGCTCTGAGATGAAAGCTGTTTTTTGCGACACCTTCGCTGCTTTTTCGCAACATGGCGTTGGTTTTGGGGGAGCGATAGCCCGAGATGACTTGAAAGGGTCTGTTCGTATCACGGATGAGCTGGATCGCGTAGAGCAGGTCGAGCAGCTTCACATCCATCATGCGTACTTCTCCGGTACGGAAGTCGCGCAGAAAGTAGTTGATGCGTTCCAGCTCGCTGAGCACATAGTGATCTTTGGCCCAGTAGGTGGCGTTGAGGTGCTCACCTGTGTGGATATTGTAGAGTCTGATCTCTTTGTCCACGGGTATCGAGACTCCGAAGAGATCGAAAGGACTCAGCGCGAGACCTGCTCCCAGAAAGATACTCTTTTTGAGAAAATTGCGCCTGTGATGCATATTCATGTCTGAAAAACTCCTCTTTTCATCATCGAGCCCCCTGAATCATTCACTTCTCTCAAACGGCTTCACGGCGGGTACCCCAAAATTTCGGGGAAATTTTGACCCTGCCGCTGCAGATGTTGTTCGAGCAGCAA
>JANTHT010000202.1 GCA_024762235.1 Sulfurospirillum sp. | reverse complement strand
CCATTCCACCCATTCCGCCGCCCATATCAGGCATCGGGGCTGCTTTCTCCTCTTTGATGTCGCTGACGGTCGCTTCTGTTGTCAGCAAGAGGCTGGAGACAGATACCGCGTTTTGCAGTGCGACACGCTCGACTTTGAGCGGATCGATGATACCCGCTTCGAACATATCGACATATTCTCCGGTCGCCGCATTGAAACCGTAGTTGGCACTGTCGTTTTCAAGGACATTGTTGGCGACGACACCCGCGTCAAATCCGGCATTGGACGCGATCTGTTTGATCGGCGCTGCCACGGCGCGGTTGACGATCTCGGCACCGATCGCTTCGTCACCTTCGAGTTTGAGGTCGATCGCTGCACTCGCTTTGAGGAGTGCGGCACCACCACCGATGACCACACCTTCTTCTACTGCCGCTTTGGTCGCGGAGAGTGCGTCGTCGACACGGTCTTTTTTCTCTTTCATCTCTGTTTCGGTAGCCGCACCGACTTTGATGACCGCAACACCGCCGCTCAGTTTCGCCAGTCTCTCCTGCAGCTTCTCTTTGTCATATTCGCTGCTGGTTTCGTCGATCTGGCGTTTGATCTGTGCGATGCGCGCTTCGATCGCCGCTTTGTCACCCACACCGTTGACGATCGTGGTGTTGTCTTTGTCGATGACGACGCTGCCTGCCTGACCGAGGTCATCTGCAGTGACGCTTTCGAGTGTGCGTCCGAGCTCTTCGCTGATCACCTGACCGCCGGTGAGGATTGCGATATCTTCGAGCATCGCTTTTCTTCTGTCACCGAAACCGGGTGCTTTGACCGCTGCGATGTTAAGGATACCTCTCAGTTTGTTGACAACCAGTGTCGCCAGTGCTTCACCCTCGATATCTTCCGCGATGATCAGCAGAGGCTTACCGCTCTTTTGTACCTGCTCGAGTACCGGCAGCAGATCTTTGAGGTTGGTGATCTTCTTGTCGTAGAGCAGGATGTAGGGGTTGTCCATAACCACTTCCATCTTCTCCGTATCTGTGGCGAAGTAGGGTGAGAGGTAGCCTCTGTCAAACTGCATACCTTCGACGACATCGAGTTCATCTTCGATACCTTTTGCCTCTTCGACAGTGATGACACCGTCTTTGCCCACTTTGTCCATCGCCTCTGCGATCAGATCACCGATTTTGGTGTCGGAGTTGGCGGAGATACTTGCCACCTGAGCGATCTCTTTTTTATCTTTGATCTCTTTGGCGCCCGCTTTGAGCTTCTCGATGATCGCTTCGACCGCTTTGTCCATACCGCGTTTCACTTCTATCGGGTTGGCACCCGCTGTGATGTTGCGCAGACCCTCTTTGAAGATCGCGGCAGCCAGAACGGTTGCAGTGGTCGTACCGTCACCCGCTTCGTCGGCAGTGTTGGAAGCGACCTCTTTGACCAGTTGTGCACCCATGTTTTCGATCGCATCGGCCAGTTCGATCTCTCTGGCGACAGAAACACCGTCTTTCGTGATCGAAGGTGCACCGAAACTCTTCTGGATCAGTACATTTCTACCTCTGGGTCCCATCGTGACCTTGACGGCGTCACTCAGCTTCTTGACACCCTCGAACAGTTCGTTTCTCGCTACATCTGAAAATTTTACTTCTTTTGCCATTTTCTCATATCCCCCTTACTTATTTTATGATTCCAAGAATATCGTCGACATTGAGTACCAGGTACTCTTCACCATCGAGTGTGATATCCGTTCCGGAGTATTTTGCAAATACGACTGTATCGTCTTTGCTGATCTCACCATCTTCCGCTACTTCGGAACTGACAGCGATCACTTTGCCCGTCAGTGGCTTCTCCTTTGCATTGTCAGGAATGATGATACCGGAAGCGGTTTTGGCTTCCTCCTCCACTCTCTTGACTAAAACTCTTTGACCTAATGGTGTAAAGTTCATCTTTAACTCCTTATCTTGTTTGATTTATGTGCAATATCTTTATAGTTAAAGCTTCATATTTGTTAAGCGACGAAATTTTACAATAAAAATCGATGAATGTCAAGAGGTTTCCTGTAAAATTTCACAAATACTTAGCCTTTACGACTAAAGAATAATGCTCATATTGTATATAAATTATAGTAGTTAAAGTAAAGTCGCGCTGCTACAGGTTGAAAAATCTGCCCTTTCTTCTATTGTATCATGCTGTTTAATCATTTTGTAAGAAACTTTTTCCTATAATCCCACTTCTTCAAATGTGGCAAGGTAGCTCAGCTGGTTTAGAGCGCTGGTCTCATAAGCCGGAGGTCGGGGGTTCAAGTCCCCCTCTTGTCACCATCGCCTCTTTTCTATCACACTTCAGATAGTTTTTCGCACATACATCACTTATACAAATGTCTATCTATGTTATAATATGTAAAAAAGAAGGTTTGTTACATGTTGACAAAAGAGAAGATACTTTCTATACTGAGATTATACAAATCACAACATGCGCAAAAGTATGGTATAGATGAGATAGGACTTTTTGGTTCCTATGCAAGAGAGTCTGCTGATGAAGAGAGTGATGTAGATATTTTTGTCAAGCTGCAGCGTTCCAATCTTCTCCTGCTTTCACGTATTCGTATAGATCTCGAAGAAAAAATCGGCAAACATGTAGATATAGTCGAAGTCAGAAATCGCATGAATATGTATCTTAAAAAACATATTGAAG
>JANTHT010000201.1 GCA_024762235.1 Sulfurospirillum sp. | reverse complement strand
TATGCGCAGGAGGTGCTGGATCGTGTCATCGAAGATATCGGCGCTGTTCCGCTGGATGAGAGTCACCGGCAACTCGCCCGTTTCGCCCTCAAAGCGATCTATGAGAGCCGAACGTGTACGCAGGCGGACTTTGATGCACTCTATGCCCTGGGATGGAGTCAGAAAGATGTTTTCGATGCCATCGAACATGCAGGAAGCATCTTTCGCAACGGACGTATCCTGACAGCCTATACGGCAAAGGCGTAACTCAAAACTTAACCTCGATTTCTATTTTCCACACTATGCGATAGCCTAAAAGCAAATGTGCTAAAATCGGAAAATTTCAAGAAAAAGGGTCTGTATGGCAGATTTGGAAGCATTGAAAGAGGAGTACATCGACCATATGATGAATCCCCGAAACTACGGGAAGATCGACAATCCTGACGCCATGGGCATCGGTAAAAATCCGTTCAACAACGAGATGGTGGAGATCTATCTGAAGCTCGAGGGCGATCTGATCCGGGAGATCAAATTTATGGCAATCGGTTGCATGAGCACGATTGTCACCGGTTCGATCTTCACCGACATGCTGGTCGGTGAGACGATTCAGGAGGGGGAGAGTGTGGCGGAGGAGTTTCTCGCCAATCTGGTCAACGCTCCCGAAGAGCAGCGCGCGTGCGGCGAGATGGTCGCCAAAGCGTTTCTGGCGGCTCTGGTCAATCTGGAGCATCGAAGAAGCGGCAAAGAGGAAGAGGCGTACACCCTGATCATAAGCGGAGACTGTGTGACAGATGAAGAAAAATAGACTCTTTCAACAAAAACATGAACTCTGGCTGGCGGTGCTGTTTGGATCATTTTCGATCGCTGATGAAGAGATCGCCGATACCATTTACGACTTTGCGATGATCGAGTACCGGCATCTCAACTGGCTGGGCGGTGCGCTGGTCGAGAGGGGGGAAGTGTTTGATTACGAAAAAGGGGAGATCGACTACAAAGCGGCAGATACCCACACCCTTTTTGCAAAGCTGATCACGCAGATCGAAGCGATGAAAGCGGCTTATCCGGATTCCGAAGATGCGATGTTTACACGCTTTGTCAGCGATGAGCGCTATTTTATACAAAAGCTGAACGAATTGCGCGATACGACGCCAAACAGGCCGATCACCGCTTATGATAAAAAGCGTAAACTGGGAGTGTACGATCTGGATCAGACGCAGACAGACGCGCTGACGCTCTTTCTCTTCGAAGAGTCCTACAAAGAGTATGAGCTGATCCTGGTCTACACCTACTCCAACTTTTTCACCGACTCCAAACTACTCTCCAACATCTTCATCGACCTGATCTACGAATCCCACTACCATCTGAAGCGTTTCGCGCGCATGATGTCCGGGATGGGGATCCTGAGCACGCCGCGGACAATCATGGAACGCGTCTACAAGTTCGACGATCTGGAGCAGTTCCTGATCGACGGGATCAAGGAAGAAGAGGGTGCCAAAGAGGAGTGTATGCGACTGGCGGAGATGGTTAATCATGAATCTTTGAGTAATTTTTTCTTTTTCATCAACGATCAGGAGAATTACCATATCACACTGATGCGGAAGGCACTGGAACATCTGAAGGGGGCGGCTTGACTCTTTTCAAAGCTGCCTGGACGAACAGTATCTCCCGGGCATTCGGCAAGTTCGCTTCGACGGAGTTTCCCCCGTTTCTGCAGCATCTGATCAACACTGCCTATGTGAAACTGATGGGTGTCGACATGCGCGCTTTCGAAGAGCCGGACCACTACAAAAGCCTCAATGCTCTCTTTACCCGAAAGCTGCTCTATCCCCGCGAAATCACCAAAGATCCCAATGCCATCGTCGCACCGGCGGACTCCTATGTGACTGCGGAAGGGGAGGTCCGCAATGCGGTGGCACTGCAGATCAAAGGATTTTCCTACAGTGTACGGGAGCTGTTGACCAATCGTTTCGAGCCCGATGCCGTCGCACCGGTCGAAAACGGCAAATATATCAACTTCTACCTTGCTCCCAACGACTACCACCGTTACCATGTCCCGATGGATATGAAAGTGCTGCGCGCAGTGCATGTACCTGGATTGCTCTATCCGGTCAATTTCAAATACCTGCGCAAAGTACCGAAACTCTTCATCAAAAATGAGCGCGTGATCCTGGAGTGTATCGACAGTGCCAATCGCCTCTTTTTCATGGTGCTGGTCGGAGCGCTCAATGTCGGGAAGATGACCCTCTCTTTCGACGAACGTATCCGCACCAACAGCGACACGCGTCAGATTCAGGTCTACGATTATGAAAATGTTACACTCAAACGCGGTGAAGAGTTGGGGATGTTTATGATGGGGTCTACGATCGTGATGCTTTTCGAAGAGGGAAGTGTCGATCTGGTGGAAAATCTGGAAGGGCGCAAGGTACGCTTCGGCGATGTGGTCGCAAACCGAAAAAGTTAGGTAATCGCCGGAAAAATACCGGCAATTACCACTTTGGTAGACTACTTTTTCTTCTGCTTCACTTTTTTGAGCGATTTTTTCGCTTTCTTTTTCGCTTTTGCTTCGGCTCTCTTTGTCTTGTCCCCGGCGACTTTTTTACTTTTTTTCAACTTTTTGGCGGTTTTTGATTTCGCCTCTTTCACTTTTTTGAGTGACTTCTCTTTTTTCAGTTTCACTTTTTT
>JANTHT010000200.1 GCA_024762235.1 Sulfurospirillum sp. | reverse complement strand
ATATCGTCCGAGAGGCGCAACATCGCCTGAATATATTCGGAACTGGCATCCGCCGGCATATTTTGCGATAGTGTCAAAAGATTCTGCGCCAGTTGCAACACCTCTTTGGCTGACTCAAGCAGCGCTGTCGTATCTGCAGATGAACTATTGCTGCCACCGCCGTTCAGCGCAGCGAGAATCGCTTCAATCTGTGCCTGAAGATTGGCCGGCAATCCACCGATATCGACATTTTGTGCACCGTCAATCTTCAGTGCATAGTCGATATCGAGTGAGACTTTATAGCGTAAATCTATCGAACTGTTGCTGTTGCCATTACTGCTGCTGTTACTATCACAATCCTCTTTCGTCGAGAGTGAGATATCATCCAGATAGCCTTCTCCTCGCACCTGCACATCCAGCACCGATTTGATATCTCTGCTCGGAAGATAGTGGTGGATATCCTCTTCCAGATCTCTTGTAAATGTGTGCCAGTTTCCATCCTCTGCATTTGAGGGAAGGGTAAAAGGAAAAATATCATTAATCTGCGGATGTTGATGGGGGGAGTATGCCAGATATTTGACCGCACCGTTATCCATCAGCAGTGAGACGAAGAGGATAAAATCGTCAGAAAATTTTCCTTTCCACTGAAATATTCTGGCATCTTTATTGTTTAAGTATTCGCCATTGTCACGTCGGAAAAAAAAGCCGTTTTTGATCCCGTCTCCGATGAGAGCAATCACATGCGAACCCTCCATCGTGACATTGGCGATATCTGCTCCGGAAGGGTCTGCGTCGTAGATACCCCACCCCGAAGTCGTTGCATCTTCCGCATCTTCATAGACTTTGCACCCCTGATCTTTCAAGGCGTTGTTTATCGTGGAAGAGTCGATAAAGTCAGGCGCGAGATCCTCACTGCTCGTAGTATCCTCGTATGCGCTGCGTGTTGTGGTATTGGCCTCTTCTAACTGTATCGGCTGCAGTTGTGTGACAGATGAAAGTATTGCGGACTCTCCTTTTTTAGTCGCATCTGTACCACATCCACCCATAAGTACCACAGCTGCCAGAGAAGAGATGAGTATCTTATTTCTTAAAGTCATATTTAATTTCCTTTTTTTATTTAAGGTCATCGTAATATGACTTTTTTAAAATCAATCTTAAATAGGGACTTTGATGTCAAAGATTAATTAAAAGTAATTTTTTTGTTACTTTTTGTGACCGTTTATCCATATAGTACCTCTGTATGTCAATTTTTATTAAAGTATATTTTTAGATGAAAAAGGAGGGTTTACTCTCCGGGTGTTTTCTAAAGTCTCTTCCCGGTCTGCTAAAGATAGAAGAGAAAGGCTGTCGGTTCAGGAGAATGATGAACAGCGATTATTGTATTAAACTTTATACTTCGAGCCGATAGAGTTTTTTACGCTCGGATGAACTGGCGATATTTGCCTGCATGCGATACTTCGTCACTGTCCGGCGCCCCAGTTTTATGCCAAACTTCTCTGCCACGATCTGTACGATTTTATTGTCACTGAGCGGTTTTTTGCGATCTTCGTTTCTGATCACATCCCTGATGAAGGCTTTGATCTCGGCATTGGAAGTTTCACCATCTTCACCCAGTGCCGTGGTAAAAAAGCTTTTGAGAGGAAAGATACCCCGCTCGCATGAGAGGTATTTGTTGGCGATCGCACGGGATATCGTAGAGTGGTGACGCCCCAGATCGCCTGCAAGATCGTCGAGTTTCATCGGCTTGATCGCGCCGCCCGTGAAAAAATCATACTGATACTCCACCAGCATCAGCGCGATCTTCGTCAGTGTCGCTTTACGCAACTCCAGCGCATCGATCATCGATTTGGCATCTTTGATCTTCGCTTTGACGAAATCGAATTTCGTATCGATCCCGCCCAACTCTATATCGATTCCGGGATAGTAGGATTCGTTCAAACGCACGGTCAGTTGTCCGTTATGCCTTTCGATGAAGATATCGGGAATGATCTGTACCTGCTCTTTCTGATACGCGATGGCAGGCGGGTTTTGAAACTTTCTGATCACACGGATCGCTTCGGAAAACTTCTCCATCTTCTGATATTTCTCGATATTTTCAAAATCTTCGATGATCGCTCTGGCGCAGTGGTAGAGTGCATCATCCAGATCGTAGTCATGTAGCTGGAAGAGGAACGATTCATGCAGATCAACCGCTCCGACACCTTTGGGTTCGAGATAGATAAACTTTTTGCGCACCTGCTCGACATCTTCGACACTTTCACCGATCTCAGCGGCGAACTTTTCGATATCAACATCGAAGTAACCGTTGGGATTGATCTGATCGATAATCGCATAAGCTATCTTTTGCGATTTGGCGCTGAGAAAGAGAGGCGGCACGATCTGTTTGAAGAGTACATCGTAGAGCGACTCCCTGCTCGTCTCGAGCGCTTCGATCTCGTCCGTAACGGCGTTTTTTCGGGATCGGTACCGCTCTTTCGACGCTGCGCTTCTGGAGGTAACTTCGTTCCCCGAAACCACCTCTACAAAAGGGTTCTCCTTTGCCATCTCATCGAGCGTCTCCTTGAGCGAAGCGATGTCAGCCTGCAGGATCGGCAACCAGCTGCGCAGTGTCTGCGACAATTTATGTTTAGTGGCAACACCCTGACGCAGTTTCATATTTTGAAATCCTCACCGAGGTAATATTTCCGTACCA
>JANTHT010000199.1 GCA_024762235.1 Sulfurospirillum sp. | reverse complement strand
CATGCCGCTGCTCATCTGCGGATTGGTGAGGGCCGATTTGCCTTCATCAATCTTTTTGGCTTCCTCTTTGATGAGGGCGTCGAGCTCCTCCTGACTCAGGATCTTCTCCTTGCCGTCAAGTGTCTTGAGGATGACGCGCGTCTCCGAGCTGGGGTACTCGTCGACGATCTTGTACTGTTTGGGCGCGACCTCCTGGATCACCACAAAGGCACCCTGTGTCTGCGCCGCTGTCTGAAAGGTGTTCTCCTGCGGTGCCTGCTGCGGCGGAAGCCCGCTGTCGCCGCACCCTGTGAGTCCCGCCATCACCACTGCACCCATGCCGCCGACCATCGAATAGTCCGCTATCTTTTTGATATGTCTCATGCGATTCCTCTTATCAGTTTGATTTTTGCTTTCGCTTTTTCGAGCGCCTCTTTCCCGTAGGTGAGGACCACTGCCATGCGTCTTCCTTTGTGTGCCACGGGCTTGCCGAAGATACGTACGATCGTCTCCGCGTCGAAAAGCTTCCCGTCGACTTCGAATGCCGGTGCGACACTTTCGACCTCCGACTTGTAGGCAGCGCTGGCCCCCTCGCCGTAGAAGATAAAATCGAGTGGCAGACCCAGTACCGCCCGTACATGCAGCGCGAACTCGCTTTGGCTCTGGGTGATCATCGTCACCATGCCGGTGTCATGCGGCCGTGGACTCAGTTCGCTGAAGTAGACTTCGTCCCCTTTCACGAAAAACTCGACACCGAAGATTCCCCGGCCACCCAGTCCGTCGGTGACGGTTTTGGCCATCTCCTGCGCTTTTGTGCGGGCCGTATCGCTCATCTGCATGGGCTGCCAGGAAAAGATATAGTCGCCATCCTTCTGGATATGGCCGATCGGTTCGCAAAAGGTCGTGCCTGTCTCGTTACGTACCGTCAGCAGCGTGATTTCGTAGTCGAAGGGAACAAACTCCTCCACAATAAGCTCACTGGCATCACCGCGCGCCTCTTTGGCGATCTCCCAGGAGTGCGCCAGATCGTCCGGAGTTCCGGCGATGCTCTGCCCGTGTCCGGAACTGCTCATGACAGGCTTTATGACACAGGGAAAGCCGATCTCTCTGCTTGCGTCGATCAACCCTTCGAATGTCGTGACGAAACGGTAGCTACTTGTCTTGAGCCCCAGCGCTTCGGCTGCAAATTTTCGGATATTTTTACGGTTCATCGTCTTGTTGACCGCTTCGGCGTTGGGAATCACGTGAAAACCCTCTTTCTCCGCGGCAAAGAGGGCGTCGATGCTGATCGCCTCCACTTCGGGAAGGATATAGTCGGGTTTCTCCCTGCGGATTAATTCGAGCACTTCCTCTCTGTTTTTCATGTCGATTACGTGACTTCGGTGCGCGACCAGATGTGCCGGAGCGTTTTCGTAGGCATCGACTGAGATCACTTCCAGACCGAGGCGCTGCGCTTCGATCGCAACCTCTTTGCCCAGCTCCCCGCTGCCCAGCAGCATGATTTTGATGGCATTGCTTTTGAGTGGTGTTGAAAGCTGCATGTTGAACCTCTTTTTTTGGGGTTAGTCTACACAAAAATGGCAAAGAAACGGGTAAAAATAGTAATAAGAGGGGATTGAAAACTTTTTACCCGTGCCTGTTATCATGTTGTCAAAAAATGAAGCAGCACACCTTTTGGGGAATCTTCACAGATGATGCAGGTGCAAAGGCATCTGTATCGATTTCTATTTCGGCCGATACTACATCGACAAGTAAAAATCTTTAATAAGGAAATATATAATGGTAGAAGTGGTACACAAAGATATTGAAAAATATAGCGACAACCTGCATGCAATGGCGATGGAGGGTTCGCTGAAAGCGCGGAGTGACGACTATGGATGGTTCCTCTCCGACAAATATATCTTGCCCTATTTTATCGACAAGCGATTGATTTTTCAGAAAATGGTTTTTATGACCGGGTGCCTGCCCCGTAAAGAGGGATTGACTTCCAAAGATGAAAAAGCGTTTCTCGACGAAGTGATCGACTATGTCAAAAAGCAGATGAAGCGGGTCGATTTCATCGGTAAAGCGCAGTCTGTCGCGGTATTTAACGCCTGTCCGACAGGTGCAGAGTGTGTACCCTGGGGAACCTACATCATCGATCTGGAGAAGAGTGAAGAGGAGATTCTTGCAAGCTTCGAAGGAAAAACGCGTCAGGGCGTACGCAAGGGGATCAAGCGTGGTGTGACGGTAGAGACGACTGATGATATCGATCTGGTGTACAAAGTGATCAAGGAGACTTTCGAGCGACAGAACAGCCCCTACATGGCGGAGTACAAATACTTCAAAAATCTCTATGACAACATGAAAGATAACATCAAACTCTATGTCGCCAAAGCAGACGATGAAGTGCAGGGCGTCTATATTATCGCCTATGACAAAGAGAGTGCCTACTCGTGGTATAGCGGTAGTGCGTCGCGTATGGTCAACGGTGCGAACAACCTGCTGCACTATCAGATTATGGTCGATATGAGCAAGATGGGCATCAAGAAGTTCAACCTCGTCGGCGCGAGACTCAATGTCAAACCGGGAACCAAATATGCCAATATCAATAAGTTCAAGCTGGGATTCAAACCAGAAATCATCGAGGGGTATGCGTTTCGGTATGTGTTCAAACCGTGGAAATTCGCACTTTACAATATCGCCATCAAGACCTATTTCAAACGCA
>JANTHT010000198.1 GCA_024762235.1 Sulfurospirillum sp. | reverse complement strand
TGAAGATCGAATGGTATGAAGAGCTGGTCGACTGGATCCATACGAACTATCCGACAATCACGATCCACGGTTTTTCGGCGATCGAGATCGACTATATCGCGCGTATCTCCAAAATCTCCTACAAAGAGGTGCTCGAACGCCTCCATGCGAAGGGGCTCTTTTCGATACCCGGTGCCGGCGCCGAGATACTCAGTGACCGTGTACGGGATATCATCGCGCCCAAAAAGCTCGATGTCAAAAACTGGCTCGAGGTACACCGTCAGGCACACAAAGTCGGGATCAAATCGACCGCGACGATGATGTTCGGGACGGTAGAAACCGATGAAGAGATCGTCGAACACTGGGAACATATCCGCAATCTGCAGGATGAGACAGGCGGTTTCAGAGCCTTTATCATGTGGAGTTTTCAACCAAACCACACCAAACTGGCGGAGGAGATTCCGACCATCACGAAACAATCCTCCAACCGCTATCTCCGCCTGCTCGCCGTCAGCCGCCTCTATCTCGACAATTTTCAGAATATCCAGAGCTCCTGGGTGACGCAGGGAAGTTACATCGGACAGCTGGCGCTGCTCTTCGGTGCCAACGATCTGGGGAGTACGATGATGGAGGAGAATGTCGTCGCAGCGGCAGGAGCGGTCAATCGCATGAATCAGGAAGAGATGATCCGTCTGATCGAAGATATCGGAGAGATTCCCGCCAAACGCGATACGGCGTACAATATACTAGAGGTTTATGACAAAGCATATGTTTAGGATAATCACACTTTTTTTTCTGATAGAAGGAGTTCTTTTGAGTGCAACGGTTGAACATGTAGAGATTGGAGGTCTCAAAGTACCTCTTATATTTGAGAAGGATAGCACACTGCCTGTCGCATCGATGCAGCTCGTGTTTCAAAACAGCGGATCGATCGCGGATAAAAAGATTCCGGGTATTGCCGCTTTTTCAGCGTCGCTGCTGGGAGAAGGCACCAAAACGCTGGGTGCTGTCGGTTTTGCCCAAAAGCTGGAAGAGAATGCGATCCACCTCTCTTCGCACGCCGGTACAGAAACCTTCGTTCTGGAACTCGAGTCGCTCAAAGAGCAGTTTGGCAAAGGGGTCGCACTAATGGCGGATCTTCTCAGGGAACCGAACTATACGAAAGAGAGTTTCGACAAGGTGCGCCTGCTGAAACTGAGCCGCATCGAGCAGAAAGAGAATGACTTCGACTATATCGCCAGTCTCAATCTCAAACTGCTCGTCTACAAAGATACGCCGCTCGGACACCCCTCCATCGGAACGAAGGAGAGTCTCAGCAAACTCACTCTGGGTGACGTCGAAAAGTTCATCGGTTCACATGTCGTGCTGGAGCGGGCGATCGTCGTGATCGGCGGTGACATGACGAAGGATGAAGCAGTCGCATTTGCCAAAAAAGCGCTGACGCCGCTTGCAAAGGGGGAGATGGAACCGCTGCCTTTTGTCAGACACAGAGAGAAACCGGGGCAGGTGACTGTGCGCAAAGATACGAAGCAGGCCTATATCTACTTCTCCTCCCCCTACGCACTCAGGGCAGAGGATAAAGAGCGTTACAAAGCGAAGGTGGCGACTTTCATCCTTGGTGCAGGAGGTTTCGGCAGCCGCATGATGGAAGAGATACGCGTCAAAAGGGGACTTGCCTACTCCGCCTACTGTCGTGCCAATATCAATAAATCGCACAGCGATATGAAAGGGTACCTGCAGACGAAACTGGAGAAAGGGGAAGAGGCGATGGCCCTGGTCAAAGAGGTGGTCCATCACTTTGTGGAAAAGGGTGTGACCCAGGAGGAGCTGGAGCAGGCTAAAAAGTTCATCCTCGGCTCTGAACCGCTTCGAAACGAACTTCTTTCTCAGCGGCTGAGCCGTACCTTCATGGAGTATTACCAGGGGTTGGGTATCGGTTATCATGAGAGAGAACTCAAAAAGATTGAAACGCTGACCCTGAAAGATCTCAACGCCTTCATCAAAGCGCATGATGAGATCGAAAAACTCAGCTTCTCGGTCGTGACAAACAGTCCAGAAAAGTGACAGCGGAAGATCGGGAACGGCTCAAAAAACTGGGCGTCGAAAACAGTCTCGATCTGGCGCTGATTTCGCCCGTAGCGTATGAACCGCTTTTTCTGGAAAAAGCGCCGGCAGAGGGCACCGTCAATCTGATCGACGCGACGGTTATCAATTCGACTTACCATCCGAAGTATCTTCGGCTCACCCTGGATGTCCACAACTACGGACGACAGATCAATGCGATCATCTTCCATCCCACACCCTATCATCGCGGCAAGTTTCAGAGCGGTAAACGTTACTATCTGAAGGGGAAGATAGAGTACAAGTTCAACACATGGCAGATGGTCCAGCCTCAGATCACCGAAGAGGTGGAGAAGATACTCGTCAAATACAAAACACCCCTGCAAAACAGAACCGTACAGCGTCTGATCTACGAAATGGTGACGACGGAAGCGCTGCAGGAAGAGGGGCTCGACAGAGCACGTGCAGCGCGTCTGTGGCAGATGCACCATCCCGACATGGCGTATGTAGCGCAGTGGCGCAAAAATGAAGGTTTCGATCCGGCGACGGTCGAAGCGCTCAAATTCACCGAAATCTACAACCATCTGCAAAAACTCTCTGTCAAAAAGAGCACATTCCCGGCGATGCGAAAGCTTGAGGGCGATCTACAACCCTTTC
>JANTHT010000197.1 GCA_024762235.1 Sulfurospirillum sp. | reverse complement strand
ACGCAGATCTGGGGCATCTGCTATGCCATCAGCGCGCTCTTCTACACCGGACAGAGTGCCCTGCTAACACGGTTCGTCGGTGCAAAAGAGCCGCTGCGTGCCTCGATGACACTCTCATCCACCCTGCTCTTTGCCATAGCGACAAGCCTGCCTCTGATCTTTGCATGGAACTATCTCGGGCACCATATCTTTATCTGGTTCGGTGCACCGGAGGGTGTCATGCGAGAAGGCGCTGCCTATATCGGCACACTGGCGGTCGTCGCACCGCTGATCATACTCAACGCCATATTCGATTCGGCATTCAGTGCATACGGCAATGTCAGAACCGCGCTCTATATCAATATTGCGGTGGTTCTGCTCAACGCACTGCTTGACTATCTGCTCATCTTCGGACACGGCGGTTTTGATGCGATGGGCGTCCGCGGTGCGGCGATAGCGAGCGTCATCGCGGAGATCTTCAGTTTTGCGGTATTTTTAAGCATATACCTGAGGGGAAAAACCTTTTACACGCCGATGGTACATTTCTCCAGAAGGCTGCTCGTGCGGGTATTGCATGTCGGGCTTCCTGCGATGGCGGAGCGGCTCCTCTCCTCGACCTCGTACCTGATCTTTACCGGGATGGTACTGGTACTGGGAACGGAGATCTATGCAGGATTTCAGATCGGCTTTCGGATCGAGGGACTGGCATTCATGCCCGGTATCGCATTTGCCGTGACCGCATCCATCCTGATGGGACAGGGGCTGGGTGAGAAGAATCCAGACAAATCACACGCGGATGTGATGCTTTCACTCAGGTATGCACTGGCGATCATGTTCACTGTTTCGCTGGCATTTATGCTGATCCCCGAAAAACTCGGGAGCATCTTTACGGATGACGTTGGCATACTGCACTATGCCAGTATCTATCTGGTGATCGTCGGAGTGTCGCAGATACCGCTGGGGGTGCACTTCGTCCTCTACAAAGCGCTCAACGGCGCGGGAGCGACCAGAGAGACCTTCTGGATCAATACCGCATCGATGTGGTTGATCAGGATTATCCCGGCAACCGTCGCGGTCTATCTGTTCCACTCCGTCACGGGCGTCTATCTGGCGATGATCACCGATACCTTCGTCAAAGCGATCCTCTTCTGGAGGCTCTATCATGCAGGCAACTGGAGGAGGCTAAAAGTATGAAGTGACCAAGAGAATTTATGTACGCTCTCTCTGCCGGATTCGCTGCTGTGCTTCACGGACGATCGCCTCATCCTCCAGAGGATCGAACCACTGAAAGCTTTTGCCGCTCTGTGCATCGCCTCTTAGCAGATCGCCGCCCTGGCGGTACCGGAGGTCCAGCTCGGCGATCTCAAAGCCGTCGAGGGTTTTGCAAAACTCCCGCAACCTCTGCGCGGGTTTGGTTTTGGTAAAGAGGTAGCAGTACCCTTTAAGCCCGTTTCGCGACACCCTGCCGCGCAGCTGATGGAGGGTCGCCAGTCCCATGCGCTCGGGGGCGACGATGACGATGGTAGAGAGTTTCGGCAGGGAGATGCCCACTTCGATGAGGGTGGTCGCCAGCAGGATCTTCCCCTCTCTCGCAAAGGTTTCGAGCACATCCTCCTTCTCTTTGTCCTTCCCGTGTGTGACGAAAACGCCGTCGAAATTTTTTTCCCAATAGCCGCGTGCTTCGTCGATAGAGTGGTAGTCGATCGTATCGCTCTCACTCACGAGCGGATAGACGACAATCACCTGCCGCCCCTCTTCCGTCTCCCTGCGGATATGCTCCGTCAATCTGCTGAAATCTCCGGGGGTGAGGATCTCGGTATCGATCTCTTTTTCAAACGGCAACTCCCGGATCTGACTCACGTCGATCATCTGCGCCTGTATCATGCTGAGTGTGCGGGGAATCGGTGTCGCCGAAAATTGCAGAAAGTGCGGCCGCTTCTCTCCGCCGGAGAGCATCGCACTGATCTTCGCACGCTGTTTCGTCCCGAAACGGTGCTGCTCGTCGATCATGACCAGGGGCGCTTCGGGGAGTTCACGGTAGAGGAGCGCATGCGTGCCGATAATGAAGTCATACCGCGAGAGATCCTCCTTTTTGTTCTCATGTGTCACGAAACCGACGCGCATCTTTTCGGGCAGAAACTTTTTCGCCTCCTCGTAGATCTGCGCCGCCAGCACCGTCGTGGGCGCCATCAGGATCGAACGGTGCGGAGAAGCCATAACGGCGGCTGCGAGGATCACCATCGTCTTGCCGCATCCGACATCCCCCATGATGAGCCGGCGGGCGGCCTTTTCGCCACGAAAGTCGTTTCTGATCTCTTCGATCACTTTCTGTTGATCATGCGTCAGGGTAAAGGGCAACCCCTCCAGAAAGGGTTGCAGATCGCCCTCCAGCTTTCGTATCGCCGGAAATGTGCTCTTTTTGACGGAGAGTTTTCGCAGATGGTTGTAGATTTCGGTGAATTTGAGCGCTTCGACCGTCGCTGGATCGAAACCTTCATTTTTACGCCACTGCGCTACATACGCCATGTCGGGATGGTGCATCTGCCACAGACGCGCTGCACGTGCTCTGTCCAGTCCCTCTTCCTGCAGCGCTTCCGTCGTCACCATTTCGTAGATCAGACGCTGTACGGTTCTGTTTTGCAGGGGTGTCTTGTATTTGACGAGAATCTTCTCCACCTCTTCGGTGATCTGAGGCTGGACCATCTGCCATGTGTTGAACTTGTACTCTA
>JANTHT010000196.1 GCA_024762235.1 Sulfurospirillum sp. | reverse complement strand
ACATATTTTCCGGGACTACCGGTAAAGACTTCCGCAACGAAGAACGGTTGTGAAAGGAATTTTTCGATTTTTCTCGCTCTTTCAACGATCTGTTTATCCTCTTCGCTCAACTCATCCATACCTAGAATTGCGATGATGTCCTGTAAATCTTTATACTTCTGGAGAATCGCCTGAACACCGCGCGCGATGTTGTAGTGCTCGTCACCGATAATGACCGGATCGAGCATTCTCGAAGTCGAGTCGAGTGGATCCACAGCAGGATAGATACCTTTCTCGGCGATACTTCTGTTCAGTACGGTTGTCGCATCCAGGTGTGCGAAAACTGTCGCAGGCGCAGGATCGGTCAAGTCATCCGCTGGTACATAGACTGCCTGTACAGATGTGATCGAACCTTTCTTGGTCGATGTGATTCTCTCCTGGAGTGCACCCATTTCACGTGCCAGTGTCGGCTGATAACCGACCGCTGACGGAATACGTCCCAGCAGTGCTGACATTTCGGAACCGGACTGTGCAAAACGGAAAATGTTATCGATGAACATCAATACATCCAGACCCATCTCATCCCTGAAGTACTCCGCCATCGTAATACCGGTCAGCGCAATTCTGTTTCTCGCTCCCGGAGGCTCGCTCATCTGGCCGTAGCAGAGGGCGACTTTATCCAGGACATTGGACTCTTTCATCTCATGATAGAGATCGTTACCCTCTCTCGTTCTCTCACCGACACCGGCAAATACGGAGTAACCGCTGTGTTTGAAAGCGACATTGTGTATCAACTCCATGATAATGACTGTCTTACCGACACCCGCACCACCGAAGAGACCGACTTTACCACCCTTTGCATATGGCGCAAGCAGGTCGACGACTTTGATACCCGTTTCGAAGATTTCAGATTTTGTACTCTGATCTTCAAACAACGGCGGATCTCTGTGGATAGACCAGTGCTGTTTTGCATTGACTTCTCCAGCATCGTCAATCGTGTCACCGATTACGTTGAAGATTCTTCCCAGAACCTCTTCGCCTACCGGTACTTTTATCGGAGATCCCAGGGCTTTGACTTTCAAGCCACGAGTCAGACCTTCACTCATGTCCATCGCAATCGTTCGTACACGATTGTCGCCTACGATCGCGGCAACTTCCAGAATCAGTTTTACAGCCTGACCCTCAACCTCATAATTTACTTCAATCGCTTCATTGATCTCGGGCAGATACCCTTCAAAATCAACATCTACAACAGGTCCTATAACCTGTGAAATAACACCTTCCATCTATTAAGCTCCTTTTACCTGTTTTATAGTGCTTCCATACCGCTGATAATCTCGATCAGTTCGGTTGTAATCGCTTCTTGTCTCGCTTTGTTGTACTGAATCGTCAATTGATTGACACGCTCTTTTGCATTGTTCGTCGCATTGTCCATCGCTTGCATACGGGCGCTGTGTTCCGCTGCAAGAGAATCTATCAGTGCATAGAACATGTTGTACTCGAAATATTTTCGCACAAGTTCATCGAGTATCTTCTCTTCATCTTCCGCTTCTATCTCAAGCATGGACTCCGGTGTCTGTGCATCATACGCAATAGATTCAACCGGCATCAGATGTACACGCTTCATCTCCTGGGTGATCATATTTTTATAGCCGTTGTGTACCAGGATGATGGTGTCTGTTGCACCATTGATGAAATCGTCCACCGCTTTTTGAATCACTTCCTGCGCTTTTTCATATGTCGGTGCAGCACTGATTCCGATATACTGATCCAGCAGTGCTGTTCCCTGAAACCTGAAGTAGTCGATACCTTTTCTACCCACACATCTGAGTCTGACGGCGGCCCCTTTGGCTTCATAAGCCGCGGCAATACGCTTCACCTCTTTGATCGTCTGGGCATTGAAACCGCCGCAGAGTCCTTTGTCAGCCGTTACAAAGAGGATATCCACAATCTTCGGGTTTTCAACGCGATTGAAAAACTTACTCGATGATCCGCCCACTTTGAACTTGTTGATCTTTTCAGAAATTTCAGAAAGCATCTCGTTCAATTTGTCCGCATAGTCGCGTGCGCGTTTGGCTGCCTCTTCGGCACGTCGCAGTTTCGCTGTGGAAACCAGTTTCATCGCACGCGTAGTCTTCTGCGTATTTTTGACACTTTTGATATTTCTTTTAATATCTTTTAAATTTGCCATATCCAGCCTTATTTAACTACAAACGTCGTTTTAAACTCGTCCAGTGCTTTTTTCAAGAGCGCGTCTGTCTCATCGTCAATTTTCTTTTTCGTGCTGATATCTTTAAAAATCTCAGGATATTTCGCTTCTATGAAAGGGTAGAGTTCCGCTTCGAACTTTGTCACATCTGATGCAGGAATATCGTCCAGGTAACCGTTGGCACCGGCATAGATAATCACAACCTGCTTCTCGACAGGTACGGGCGAATATGGCCCCTGCTTCAGAACTTCGACCATTCTTTCACCTCGCTCAAGCTGTTTACGGCTCGACTCGTCGAGATCAGATGCGAACTGTGCGAATGCCTGAAGTTCTCTGTATTGTGCAAGGTCTAGTCTGAGTGTACCGGATACCTGCTTGATCGCTTTGATCTGCGCGGCACCACCGACACGGGAAACTGAGAGACCGACGTTGATCGCCGGGCGGATACCTGAGTTGAAGAGGTCTGTCTCAAGAAAGATCTGACCGTCTGTGATCGAAATGACATTTGTCGGAATATAGGCAGAAACATCACCCGCCTGTGTTTCGATGA
>JANTHT010000195.1 GCA_024762235.1 Sulfurospirillum sp. | reverse complement strand
TATGAAAAAAGTATTGGTAGCGATGAGCGGCGGTGTCGACTCCACTGTCACAGCATATCTTCTGCAGCGACAGGGGTATGCTGTCGAGGGTGTCTATATGCAACTGCATGACAATCCCGCTTATCATGAAAAGAATATCGTCAATGTTAAAAAAGTAGCCGACTATCTTGGGATCAAATATCATATCCTGGACCTGGGAGAGCGTTTCAGTGAAGCGGTCTTTATGCCCTTTGTCGAAACTTACAAAGCGGGACAGACTCCCAACCCCTGTGTCCTTTGCAACCGAAACATCAAGCTGGGGGCGCTGCTCGATTTTGCCGGTGAAAAGGGATTCGATCTGCTCGCCACGGGCCACTACGCCAGGATCACCGACGGTTTCATCACCGAAGCGGTCGACAAGAGTAAGGATCAGAGCTATTTTCTGGCAAATGTCAGAAAAGAGGCGCTGCAACGTGTCATATTTCCTCTCGGTGAGCGCTACAAGAGCGACATCAAACAGATCGCCGCGGAGATTCCCGTACTCGCTTCGATCGCGAAGCAGAAGGAAAGCAGTGAAATCTGTTTCGTGGAGGAGAGTTATCTGGATATCCTGAAAGAACACACCGAAACGGAGATACCCGGCGACGTGGTGGATGAAGCGGGCGATGTGATCGGCCGGCACCGCGGCTACATGCACTACACCATCGGCCAGCGGCGCGGATTCACCCTCAATGTCGCACACGAACCGCACTATGTCCTCTCGATCGACGCAGCGCAAAACCGGATCGTGGTCGGTAAAAGAGAGGCACTCGATGTGATGCGCTTTGAAGTGGAAGATCTCAATATGTTTATCGAAGATAAAAAATTTGAAGCTTTTGTGAAGATTCGCTATCGCAGTCCCAAAACGCCCTGCTTCGTCACGATTGAAGCGGGGAAAGCGGTCGTCGAACTTCCTGCCTCATTACAGGGAGTCGCCCCCGGACAGACTGCTGTCTTTTATGAGGGCGAACGTGTGCTGGGGTCGGGCTGGATTAGTGAGAGTTAAGTTCCTGAAAAGCTTCGAGCAGAACTTCAAAACCATGCTTGCTGGAAGCTTCGACACTTTTAAAGTATTCGAGACCCTTCTTTTGTGCCTCTAAGTCATCTTTGTGGGCGAACGCCTCTATCGCACGATGCAGGTTCTGGTGAACACCGGCATGCTCTCTGGCAATCTCATTGACCGCTTTCTTGTTTGAGGCGAGTCTGCTCTTCTCCATCGATGCGAACCACTTTCCGAAACGGCAGCTGTGTTCGTCGGTGATCGTACGTTTCTCAGATTTGAGTGCCGCTTTGTATCCCGAAAGCTTGAGGAGAATATGGTCGATCTTGCCGTTTGAGATATGAATCTCATCGGTGACGTGCATTGTATTTTCGGTGATCTCACTTGAGTTTTGATTGAGATAGTTGACATTTTCCCTGAATGCCCCGAGTACGTCGATGATCTTCATCGCTTCGTCACTGAAAGTTTCGCTGATATGCATCATCGTGTTGGAGTTTTGCTTCAGGCCGCTGATGTTGATCTCCACCTCCTGGGTCGCTTTCTGGGTGCGTTCCGCCAGTTTGCGCACTTCATCCGCCACGACGGCGAAACCGCGCCCGTGCTCACCTGCACGTGCCGCTTCGATCGCCGCATTGAGGGCGAGCAGGTTCGTCTGGTCGGAGATATCCTTGATCAGGTTGATGATCTCTGCGATCGACATGACCGAATCATTGAGCGCTGTCGAATCGTCCCGCAACTGTTCGGTATACTGCTGAATACTCTCTACCGAGCCCTCTATGGCACCGGTCTGCTGCTCCACATCATGCACGCGATGAAGCGTTTTGTCGTTCAGGTCATTGATCTCACTGAGTACGACCAGATTCTGCTCGATCGTATTTTGCAGAAACCGCACACCGTCTTCATAACTCTCCAGGAGTGTTTGCATCAGCGCTTCGCGTATTTTCGCGATCTCCTCTGCATGGGTATCATGCTGCTGTGCCAGGGCGCTTTTGAGTTGTGCCACTTCATCCTGCAGTCTGCTGTTCTCCGCTTTCAGTTGCGCGATCTCCTGTGAACTACCTTTCTCTATCGTTGCTTCAGCCGCTCTTCCAAACATCGTTCGTGCTCCTTGGTGATTAATCTGTTACGACTATATCGACGATCGGGAAATTTTATTTAGAAGTGTGCGCGTTGCACCGATGCATGATGCGGCGCCAGTCACGGTCGAACTGTTTGCGGATGTAACCGCGCGTATGCGGCAGGAGGCAGTCGCTGCAATCCTGATGGCTCACCCCAGCATAGGTAAACCGTTTTCCCGCCCGTGCGTCGATCGCACACCAGCTCTTTACCACCGGTGCAGCGTCATCGAAGCGAAACTCCGGGCAGGCACAGAGATAACAGTTCAGATGTTCCATATCATGGCACTTTTTACCCTCTGCGAAAAGCGGGCAGAAATCGGGTTCGCACTGTGAGAGGTTCTCGTATTCGAAGTAGTCGAGCACCTCTTCCATACTCTTGCTCTCAAGCTTGCGCATGAGTTTTGCATGTTTTGCAGCATGTGCCTCGAACCATTCGCTGTAGGTCATCGCAACTCCAGTTCTTCCGTCATCTGTTCCCAGAGCGATTCCAGCAGCTTCGGTGTCAGGCGACCGTGGTAATCGCTCTGCACCATATAGAGCGGATGCATCTGCCGCATCAGTGTCAGCTTCACAAAACCGTCGTAGGTGGCGTCGTAACTACA
>JANTHT010000194.1 GCA_024762235.1 Sulfurospirillum sp. | reverse complement strand
CGGTATATTCGGGGATCGTCTGCCCATTGTAAGGATGGAGCGGTTTGTCTCCCTTGTACCAGGAGTGGGTGACATCTTCGGTGATCTTTTCCGGATCGACATCCAGGGCTTTGGAGATGTCCCCTTCGAGCACCAGACCCGAAGGGAAGAGTGTTTTGGCGTTGTAAAAACCGGTGTCATCGAGCCTGAAATCGCCGTAACTCATGTAACTGAGCAAGCCGCCGCCCGTACCGCCGACTCCCTTGTAGGTGGCATCTTTGTCCGTCGCTTCGTCGGCATAGGCTGTACCTGCCATATAGACATCGGGCAGATAGGCACCTTTGACAAATGCCATACCCTCCTTCAGCAACTGTTTAAATAGTGCGATACGTGCAGGATTCTGAATATCCTGAACACATGTAACGCCGCCTACGACGATAGACTGAGGATGCGGATTTTTACCGCCGAAGATCGCCTGCATCTTTGCCAGATCTCTTTGGACGTCCAGTGCTTTGAGGTAGTGTGCGACACCGATGAGGTTTTGCTCCGGTGTCAGTTTGTAGTGTTTGTTGCCCCAGTAGCCGTTGCCGAAGATGCCCAGTCTGCCCTGTTTGGCAAACTTGATGACGCGATCCTGTACCGCTTTGAACGCTTCGGCACCGGAAATGCTAGGCGTGGCACCGGCGACTTTCGCCCACTTTGCCGCTTCTGCCGCTGTCTTTTCGGGATCGGCTTTGGTCGCTGAGATGACATCGACGAAGTCGAGCGCGTGCAGATGGTAGAAGTGCACGAGGTGATCGTGTACATAAAGGGCTCCCTGGATCAGATTTCTGACGAGTCTCGCATTTTTGGGTATCGTGATATTGAACGCATCTTCGACCGCTTCGATACTCCGCTGATAGTGCGTACCGGTACAGACGCCGCAGATCCGCATCGCCAGGAGTCCGGCGTCTCTGGGGTCTCTCCCCTTGAGGATCGTTTCGATGCCCCGAAACATCGTCGAGGCACTGTAGGCATCGACGATCTTGTTGTTTTCATCGATGATCGCTTCGATACGGAGATGTCCCTCGATACGGGTGATCGGATCGACGATGATATGTTTCTTGCCGCCGGATGCGGGAGCCGCCTCTTTTTTCTCCTTTGTGACAGCTTCCGCTTTCGGCGCTTCTTCGGTCGCCTTTACCGTCTCTGCGGGATCTACTTTCGTCTCTTCCGTAACCTGTTGTGTAGTATTGTTCTCGCTCATCTTATGCCTCCTCTTCTACATTGCTCTTTTTGCCGAAAATCGCGCTTCCCGCTGCGTGAATACCGATCCCGATACCCGCTGCCGTCAAAAGACCCAGACCGAATTCGTCGACGGTCTTTTCGACACCGCCTGTCGGTGCCTTGATGTTGGCGTTGGCCATCGGTCGTTCATAGGCATATTTGTCCCAGAAGTCGGGTTCGGAACAGCCGATACAGCCGCGTCCGACACCGATCGGCCAGTTGACGCCTTCGTTGTACCGTACGATAGAGCAGTTGTTGAAGGTCATGGGGCCTTTACAGCCCATCTTGTAGAGACAGAAGTTGTTTTTCGCACCGGTGTCACCCCACTCTTCGACAAACTCACCCGCATCGAAGTGCGCGCGTCTTTCGCAGTTGTCGTGGATTCTGTAACCAAAGGCAAATTTCGGTCTGAGCAGCGAATCGAGTTCAGGCAACTGACCCGTCAGCACATAGTGCAGAACGACGCCGACCATATTTGACGGGTTGGCGGGACATGCAGGGATATTGACGATCGGTTTGCCTTTGACCACTTCCATTACGCCGACAGCGTCTGTAGGGTTGGGTGAAGCTGCGGGAACACCGCCGAACGTCGCACAGCTTCCTACCGCAACAACCGCTGCCGCATCGTCGGCGAGCCTTGTCAGGTGATCGAGAAAAGTTTCCGCTTTTGCACCGATGGTGCCGAAGTGACCGTCGATGCCTCTGGGAACCGATCCCTCGACGAAGAGGATATATTTCCCTTTGAAGTGTTCCACCGCATCTTCAAGCTGCTTCTCCGCCTGGTGCCCGGAGGGTGCCATCAGTGTTTCATGAAACTCAAGAGAGATGATATCCAGTACAATCTCGTCGATTTTCGGTCCGTCACTGCGCAGCAGCGCTTCGGAGTTGCCCGCGCAATCCTGCAGTTCGATCCAGACAACGGGGAGACGGTTCATCAGTTCCGCAGCTTCGGCGACAAGCGGGGTAAAGGAGGCCGGCAGCATGAGCATCGCGGTTGTGGCGGAGGCCCACTTCAGAAAATCCCTCCTGTCAAAACCCTCGTCGAAAATCGCATTTTTGAAATCGACCCTGTTGCTGACCGGAGGAAGTTCCCGAAGTGTCTCAAGACGCTCCCGACACTTTTGAAAAAGCGCCTCGTAGTACGCTTCACCTCTGTTCGTATCCACCTTTGCACTCTGGGAAGTGAAAAGCTTTTTGACCGCGTCTATCCGCTTGTCGCTCATGAAAGCCTCCTTTTGTAAATGAATAATCATTCATAATTTTAGGCTATCTTTTCTTAGTCCATGGTTAAACAGACTCTTTTTGAATAAAAAAATATTATATCATTTGGATTCAGTGTGTCGTACAGACCGAGCAGACATCGAAGGTTTTGAAGATAAACTCCGCGGTCTCTGCGTCCGAAGCGCCGATCATCGCCTCTTGCGCGATACCTGGAGTTGCTCTGCTACCCTGGGAGAGATTCCATTGTGTCGGTGTCATGATCGTGTAGTTGCGTATGATGCCTTCATGCAGTGCAACTTTGTGGATCA
>JANTHT010000193.1 GCA_024762235.1 Sulfurospirillum sp. | reverse complement strand
GTCTGGTACGTACGGGGGTGCGGGAGATCACGATCGTCGATTTCGACAGATTTGAAGTCAGCAACCAGAACCGGCAGATCGGCAGTGAAAATGTCGGTGCCCTCAAGGTAGCGCATCTGAAAACCCTCTATCCGACTGTCACAGCGGTTGAAGCGCGCATCACGCCCGAATGGGTGGCGCAGTTCGATTTCTCCCCTTTCGATCTCGTGATCGACGCCATCGACGACATGAAGGCGAAAGTGGCGATCGCGCATGCTGCGGGAGAGAAGCTCATCAGCGCCACCGGCGGGGCGAAGAAAGTGGATCCGACAAAGATCGAACTCGCTTCCATCTGGAAAACACATGGCGATCCATTGGCCAAAAAGTTTCGCTACGAACTCAAAAAGAGCGGCTTCACCGGAGATTTTCAAGTCGTCTTTTCGCCCGAAGCGCCGCTCTGTAAAGATCTGGGCTCTTTTGTCGGGGTGACGGGGGCGTTTGGGCTTACTCTCTGTTCCGCAGCGGTCAGGAAGCTTCTGGCATGTTAACAGGTTTGTACAAGATCCTGCTACTACTCCTGCCGCTGCTGCTATGGGCAGAGATGCTTCCCCTGCAGATGGCCCCGACACGATTTCCCGCATCGCGATTTCCTCAGATGAAGATCCTGCAAAGCGATATCCTCTCGTTCGGGAAGATCGACGGGGAGAAGTTTTTCGGCATCTCTGCACTCGCTTATGATGCCGGGAACAGCAGACTCTTCATGCTGAGTGACAGAAGCCGCCTTTTTGCCTTTGCCGTAGTCTGGAAAGAGGGCCACATCGCGAAGCTGACACCGCTTTGGGGCAAGCGCCTCCGTGACCGTTACGGCCATAAGTTTTTCCGTCATGAGAGCGACTCGGAAGGGATGGAACTGGTGCGTGTAAACGGTCAAAAACGGCTGCTGATCTCTTTCGAACAGTCACCCCGTGTCATGCTCTTCGACCTTGAAGGGAGGGAAGTCACACCGCCTTTGCATAAAACACTGGCGGATCTGAAACAGCGCCTTCTTTTTACCGCGCTCCCGGAGATCCTTCGCAAACCCTACAGTTACCGTGACAGCAACAAGATGCTCGAGTCCGTGACCTACCATCCGAAGTTCGGCATGGTCACCGCACCCGAATTTCCCCTCCGAAAAACCCCCGCCGGCCTGCATGGCATCTACAACCGAAAAGGGCTTCTCTGCTATATGCGCCGCCGTGGCAGAAATCTCGCGATCACGGAGCTCGAAACCCTGCCCGACGGCAACCTGCTCGCGCTGGAGCGGGGTGTCCATCTGGGGAGGCCGCTGCGTATCGATCTGGGATTGGTGGAGATTCATACAGACCGGATCGAAAAAGGCATCTGCAAAAGCGACGTGCTCTTTTCCGTCTCGACGGACGAGGGTTGGGCGCTCGACAACTTCGAGGGGCTTACATCGGTCGGAGACAACCGCTACCTCATGATCAGCGACGACAACGACAACTTTTTTCAGCAGACGATCCTGGTACTTTTTGCACTAAACAGTTCCTTTACACAAAAATCTTATAATAGAGAAAAAGGAGTATCCCATGGCAAAAGAGAGCATGACATGCATTGACAACCGCACCGGCAAAAGTGTCGAATACCCGATCCTCAAAGCGACACGCGGCCCCGATGTCGTCGATATGCGCACCTTCTACAAAGATACGGGGCTCTTCACTTTCGACCCCGGTTTCACCTCCACCGCCAGCTGCAGGTCGACGATTACCTTTATCGACGGAGCGAAAGGGGAGCTTCGCTACCGGGGTATCCCGATCGAGGAGCTGGCGGAGAAACATACCTATCTCGAGGTCTGTTATCTGCTGCTCAACGGCAGGCTCCCCGCAGCGGAGGAGGCGAAAGATTTCGATCTGGAGATCCGTCACCGCGCCTTCGTACACGAAGGACTGCGCAATCTCATAGAGACCTTCCCCAGCGATGCGCACCCGATGGCGATCCTCTCCTCCGCGGTTTCAGCACTCTCCTCCTTCTACTACGAACACCTGCAGGTGGAAAGTGACGCGGAGTATCATGAGATGGCGTCGCGCATCATCGCCAAGATTCCGACACTTGCCGCTTTCGCTTACCGCCATTCGCTGGGGATTCCATTTATCTATCCGGACATCGCACGCAGCTTCACCGAAAACTTTCTCTACATGGTGCGTGCCTATCCCGGCGGCAAGATGAAGATCACACCCGAAGGGGAGCAGAAGATCCGGCAGGTCGAGATCGACGCACTCGATACGATCTTCACGCTGCATGCCGATCATGAACAGAACGCTTCCACGACGATCGTACGCGGTGTCGCATCGACCGGTGCCCACCCGTATGTGGCGATCTCTGCGGGTATCTCGGCACTCTGGGGCAGGGCGCACGGCGGTGCCAACGAGTCGGTCATCGCGCAACTGGAGATGATAGGCGATGTCAAAAACGTTCCAGAGTATATCGCCAGAGCCAAAGACAAAAACGATCCGTTCCGGTTGATGGGGTTCGGTCACCGTGTCTACAAAAATTTCGATCCGCGGGCGAAGATCCTCAAAAAATTGCAGGATCAGCTCAAAGAGGAGCTGGGACTCGACAGCAAGCTGATGCAGATCGCACAGGAGATCGAGCGTATCGCACTCAGTGACGACTACTTCGTCAGCCGAAACCTCTACCCGAACATCGACTTCTACTCGGGTGTTATCCTCTATGCGCTGGGGATCCCCCGCAGTATGTTTACACCGATCTTTGTCATCGGGCGTACGGTGGGGTGGATCACACAGT
>JANTHT010000192.1 GCA_024762235.1 Sulfurospirillum sp. | reverse complement strand
AAGATCGTCAAAGACGGCGTTCGTTATATCGCACCGCCTATGTGGGTGCTGGTCACACTCGATGCCAACAACAAAATCGTCCCTTCTGCGTATGCCAAAGCGGCAAAATGCGCTGGTTTAAATATCATCACATGGACGCTTGAGCGCTCTGGTCCGCTTAAAAACGGTGGCGGATGGTACTATCAGACCATCAAAGATGCGATTGATGGCGATGGTGACATGTACACACTCCTCGATGTACTGGCACAAAAAGTAGGCATCAAAGGCATCTTCTCAGACTGGCCGGCGACAGTGACATTTTATGCGAACTGTAAAGGGTTGTAGAGAAAAGGGCAGAGAGATCCGGGAGCAAAGCGCTCCTCCCGGATCCTGCATCAGATAATTGATTTTAAACTTTTTACTCTTTACGCTCAACCGCAACAGCAATTTTGCCGTTGTGCACAGCGACGCTATTAACTCCCGTTCCATAAGCTGAAAGATCTATCTCTTTGATTTTTGTCATGTGTGTTACATCTGACACATTCAACACAGTGAGTGTGTTCTTTGCCGCATTGGTCACAAAGAGCCGTTTTCCTGCAGGGTCATAGTCGACAATTTCGGCTGCTGATTCGCCGTAGATACCCGTATAGTAAGTACTCAGTTTTGTCGCTTTTCCATCATCGGCAAGTCGATAAAGCGATACCGTACCGCTTCCTTCATTTGCGACAGCGAGGTAGTGTGTCCCATCCTGTGTAAATGCTACCATACCTTCCGGTGCAATATCATCGATATTGCTTTTGGGGTCGCAATCTTTTGCATTTTTACTGTAATCAATGTCGTTATTGTACTCGATCTGAACCGGATGTGCAGGATCGGTGATGTCGTAGACAAAGAAACCGCCCTGTTTTTCAAGACCGATGTAAGCAAACACTTTTGCACCTATTTTTGTAATGGTTAACGCTTCAGGCTCTATACCCTTTTTTTCAGATCTCTCATCAAGACCTTTCCATTTTCCTTTTTTATCGCGTGTATTGAACTGATCCGGAAATCTTGCAGCCACTGTCCGGGCAAGCGCATTTCCGCTGTCAAACACCTGCACGCCGTCTTCACTCCAGATAGAGAAAGATCTTCCCCCGTAAGCGTAGAGTTTTTCATAGTCTCCATCGCCGTTTTCATCACCGATATCAGGATTGACGCGCAGATCACCGATATCCGGTATCGCTGTATGGGTTAATTTGGATGCTTTGATACTCTCATCATAAAAGTCATCTCTGTCGTCTCCCTCGTTGGCTGTGACAAAATAGCGTGTACCGCCTACCGTATAAGCGTCAATCGTATCGGGCTGATACATGGCGTATACACCGGCAGGTGCGGTTTCGATATTTAAAACGCCGTCTTTTTTATAATCAAGTGCGTTTTCGGGCTGAGAGAGATCTTTAAAACCGAGTCCGAAAACAGAAGCCAGCCTGTCGTTTTCAAGATCTATTTTCGCGACTGCATTGCTCTCCTGCATTGTCACCCATGCTGTTTTATCATCATCACTCACGGCGATATACTCCGGCTCAAAATCTCTTGCAATTTCTGCATTTTTTTTGATCTTGCTTCCTGCCGGTGCAGTCGTGACGGATTTAAAATCGATATTTTCGGTTTTATAACTCTCTGTATCGATGATAGTCACCGATCCGTAAGGATCATAAACGACATCCGGGAGACCTTCATCGCCTGCAGGTTCTCCCTCATTTGCCACGAGCACTTTTTTGCCGTTATGCGTAAAAGTAACCATATCGGGCAGTATCCCGACTTTCACCTCTTTTTCAAAGTTGCCGTTTGTGTCAAAAAAGAGTACACGACCCGAAACCTGTTTTTTATAAGGTTTTTTCTCCGGATCGATATGTGCGATTTTTGCGACAGTGTCATCACCCTCGATGCCGAAATCGTTATCGTTGATAAGCAGATAGTTGTGATCTGCCAAATTGGCGATGCCCTCTATCTTTGCGGGATAACCGCTCTCGAGATCCGTATCAAACAGTTTTCTCTTTTTGACACCCCTGAGGTCGTTCATCTCTTCGAGTGCCGGCGATGCAGAGATATCCAGGTAAGCAGGATCCAGCGGCGTCTCTTTTGAGAGATCTACCTGATAAAGTTTGGTTGTTTTCGAGATTCTCTCTAAAATCATCAGCGTACCGTCTTCCATGACAGTCATCTCTGAAACTTTAACATCTTTCTGTTTTCGGACTTTTGATTCATTGTCTTTGTTGAATGTATCCGGGAGGTCTAGCTTGTAGAGATAAGACTTGATATCGCCCGGATTTTCAATATTCATAGCAAAGAGACGTACATTGCGGGTTTTGCCGTAGTCGGGATTATCCAGAGGACTTTGCATCATAAAGTAGAGTGTTTTTTCATCTTTGCTGATTGCAACAGCCTCGATACCGCGGTTGGGATGACGAAGCTTCAGGATTTCCGGCAGCTCACCCGTAACAGAGTAGTCTGCACAGCGTAACTCTTCTTCCAGACCTTTGGGCACAAGACGCTTGATGATTTTACCGTCTGCCGCCACATGCACAAGACTCGGTCCATACTCATCGCTGAGCCAGAATGTCCCGTCGCTCAAAGCCGCGATGGACTCGGTATCCAGACCGTTCGGATCGTAAGGGATCTCATTGCCCTTTGTGTCGTACGCCAGTTCTGTGAAGTTTGAGAGCGGATTTGAGATAGCGCTGATCGGTGTTCCGTATCTGTCTTTCAGCGGTATCACTTTTTTCACCACGGCATCTGTGCCCTCTATGGTAAATTTGATGATAGAAGGGGTAAAAGAGGGAAAAGGAAA
>JANTHT010000191.1 GCA_024762235.1 Sulfurospirillum sp. | reverse complement strand
TGTAGGGCGGCGGGCATGCGGCAAGCTCCGTTTCGGGGGGTCTGTTCCACGCTCCTGTCGATTCACCAGTCGGAGTGAAACTGAGAAAACAGCCCTGTAACGACAACAAGATAAAAGTGTAACAGACGATACGTATCCACATGAGACAATTATACACAATTGCGCTATAATCTACCATCCTGAATGCAAAGGAGAGACTACTGATGCGACTCTACTTCCTGATGGCACTGCTTCTCGCCTTTCTGCTCTTCTACCTCTACTTCAGATATCGCAGAGAGAAAGATCTGCTGCAGATCGGGCGCTATCTCGCCGCAATCGGCATCGCCGTTTTTTTTACCTATATGAGTAAAATGGTGCTGGTGCACAAGCCGGTTTTCGTCGTCCATCTGGCACTCCTGATCCTCTCTTGGATCGGCGTCTTTTTCTATCTCTTCAGAGAGCGGCTCATCTGGTGGTTACTGCTCGCTCCTTCCGTCACAACACTCTTTTTTATCTTCGAAGCGCTCTTTTTCAGGGAAAATGGTTAACTGATGTTACATTTTTTCAATCTTAGTCATATTTTTATTTCTCCGGAAACTTTTTTTGATACCGGAGTAACATTTCCCTCTCAAAAGCCGATATACTCGACAGAGATGAATTATCAACATAAGAGAATCAAAATGAAAAAAAAGATCTACAGTTTTTTAACAGGAGTTGCAGTTGCAGCACTTTTTACCGGATGCGGCGGTGGCGGTGGCACAACGACATCGGCCTCTTCCACTGAACCCACCCGTACCGTAGCCTATCAGGGCGATATCACGCTGTGGGACTATCTCGTACCTGCCGCCGATGCCACCAACAGTTATATCAAAACCAACGGTACGGAAACCAAAAAGTACCAGACCCGCTTCAGCAGAAGTACCGATGGTATTACGGAGATATCCGAACTCTCCCCCAATGAAAAGACGCTCTATACCAATAACGGCAACACAATTGAGATCACTTTCTATGCGAACAATGTACAAAACGGTTCTGTCACGCTCAAATCGAAAGTGAATATCAACGATATCGTGACGGTCAAAACATCCGACTGCCGGCTGAAGCAGCGACTCGCCTCTTTCACCTATGCCGGAAACAGTTACAGTGATGTGATCGAAATCGTTTGCGGAGATACTCCGGGATACTATCAAAAGGGCGTGGGTGAAATCCTCCAGCAAAAGTCACTCTCTCCCAGCGGCACAGTTGAAACGAAGATTCTTGAAAATGAGGGGAAATAGCATGGTCGATATCGTGAAAATCGCCCATAGCTTGCATCTCTCTGTCGAGGAGGCGATCGTACGTTTTGAAGAGGTACTGACAGTTGCACAGGTCTGGTTTGCGGAACTGGAAGATGCAACGATCGAAAAAGATTTTACAAAAATGCGCCATGCGGCGCACCAGATCGCGCTGGAAGCGGAAACACTCCAACTCTATCCCATCATCCGTCTGACCGAAGAACTGGAACTGCTCACCACCTTCCGACGAGAGACTGACTACAACGCCCTGCTGGAAAAACTCTATACAACGCTCTCTCTTCACTTTCAGGCAATGAAGAAGCTGCAGCCTGAAGAATCTGTCAAATTCCTCCGATTATAGCGAAACAACGCAACCTAATCAACCGACATCTCTCCTGCAAAGGGCAAGATGCTTCCCGGCCAGATAACCGCTCGCCCAGGCCCAGTGCAGGTTGTATCCTCCGCGGTCTCCGTCTATATCCAGCACTTCACCTGTAAAGAAGAGACCTTTATGCAGTTTCGACTCCATCGTTTTGGGGTCGACCTGACTGCAATCGACACCGCCTGCCATCGCTTCCGCCCCTTTCGCGCCGCGGGTATCGGCGATGGGTACCTCAAAATGTTTGATCTCATACGCCACTCTCTGCAGATCTTTGGTGGTGAGCGGCAGCGCGGCCTTGTGACGGAGTTTCTCCAGCAGCATATGCACGATCTTTTTGTGAAACATACCGTTGAGCCAGAGAGGTGGCGGCATCTGCTTCGTATCGAACGTTTTGGCACGTTGCATCAACACTTTTTTAAGCGGTTGCAGCTCCATATCGGGCATGAAATCGATACGTACAGTGGCTTCTTTGCCACGATGCAGTGCGGCTGCTATCGTCCGGCTCAGATCGAGAATCGCCAGTCCTGAGAGACCGTAGTTGGTAAAGAGCAGATCCCCGCGAATACGCTGCTCCTCTTTGCCTGCTATAATTGCAGTAAGCGTTGCATCGACCTTGACACCGCTGGCTTTGGTACAGAGCGGATCTGCACTGACCAGTTGCACCAGTACCGGAAATCTCCCGTATATAGTGTGCCCCAGTTTCTGAGCGAAGCGGTAACCGCTCTCACCGCTTCCAAGTGCCGGCATCGCCGGTGAACCGCTGGCAACGACGACACGATCAAACCGTTCACGCCCTTTGGCATGGATCACGCTAAAAGCGCCATTCTCCGGTATGACCTCCGTCACTTCCGTCGAAAGCCTTATGCCGACACCCCTTTGTCGACATGCAAACTCCAGAAAATCGGAGACACTCGACGCCTGCAGCGACTTCGGAAAGAGACGCCCGTCCTCAATCTCCGTCAGTTCCAGTCCGATACCTCTGAAAAAACTGCGCATCCGGCCACTATCGAACTGTTTCAGCCCATATCCGACGAAAGAGGGATGATGTCCATGATAGTTTTCCGGTGCCACGGTTCTGTTGGAGATATTGCAGCGGCCGTTACCGGTTGCCAGAATCTTTCGTCCCGCACGGGCATTTTTATCAAATATGGTAACACTGTTCTTTTCCGAGGCGGCAGCGGTCAGGGCACATACCATGCCCGACGCCCCT
>JANTHT010000190.1 GCA_024762235.1 Sulfurospirillum sp. | reverse complement strand
CCAGGAAAGTGGCCAGAAAAAGATATTTGTAGCGAATCATTTTGTGCAGCAACGCTTCGTAGAGATCCTGAAGCTTCGTCCAGTCGAAAAGATTTTTCTGTTTTTTGAGAAGCTCCTGCGCATGCAGCGGCAGAAAGAGGAAACTTTCGATCAGCGAACCGATCAGGATCATGATGACTGCAATCGGAATCAGAATGATGAAGTTCTTGATCTCCCCGCTCATCATAAAGAGCGGTAAAAAGGCGGCAATCGTCGTCACCGTCGCCAGTGAAACCGGCAGCAGCATCTCTCTGGTTCCCTGCAACACCGCTTCGTGCTTCTCCATCCCTTCGTTGATGTAGCGCTGGATATTTTCCGCCACGACGATCGCATCGTCGACGACGATACCGATGACGATCAGACCCCCGAGCAACGAGATGATATTAATCGAGTAGCCGGTATAGTAGATGAAGATGAGACCGACAGCGAACGATACCGGAATCCCCAGTGTCACGATAGCGGCGATACGCAGGTTGATCAGGAGTGCCATCGAGAGGAAAACAAGCAGGAGACCGAACATGAGATTCGAGACGACGGTATTGAGCCTGTCTTTGACCGGTTTTGAGGTATCCTGATAGAAGTCGAAATAGACTCCCGGGTACGCTTTTTGAAGCGTCGTTTTTGCATAGTGGCGCAACGCTTTCGAGAGTTCGATCGCATTCCCCTCGGCCCCCTTGGAGATCACCAGCGTGATGTTGGGACGGTCGTTGTATGTGGAGAGTGTATTCTCCTGCGGGTAAGTGATGCGCACCTGCGCAACATCTCCCAGGCGCAGCGATTTACCGTCGACACGCAGCAGTGTCTCTTTCCACCCTCTGACATCTTTTTTGCCATGGACGGTAGAGAGAAAAATATAATTGCCGCTTTGCTGGATATCTCCGACCGGATAGATATAGGAGAGGGAAGAGACCGCATCGACCAGATGTGCGGGATCGATACCATACGCCCGGATCGCTGCGGTGTCGAGGCGTATCGATACCTCCTGATCTGCATCGCCGTAGATTTTCACTTCGCTGACATAGGGATTTCTGGCGATTTTCGATTTGATCTCTTTGGCGGTCTCGATCAATTCTCCCTTGCTCAGTTTGTCGCTCGAGATCGAGAGAGAGATGAGCGGACGGTTGTGGATCATCAACTGCGCGACAGGCTCGACCATGTCGGGAGGAAGATACTGTCTGACACCTGCGATCGCATCCTTGGCCTTGTTGAGTGCATCGTTCTTGTTCGCCTGCTCGGTCAGGGAAACAATAATCGTGAAAGTACCGGGACGTATCACCGTCTCGATCCTGTCGATGCCGCTGATTTCTCCGAGTGCATCCTCGATCTCACGTACCGCCATCTTGTCGAGGTTCTCCGCACTCGTCCCCGGATAACCGCCTGTGATCATGATCTTGTCGAGTGCGATCTCGGGGAAGAGCTCTTTCGGGATGTTCTGGTAGGCGTTGTACCCCATAAAGAGTACAAATATGAGCAATACATGGTTAAGCCGTTTGTTACGGATGAAGTATTCGATGATGCGCATCATTTGTCATTCTCCAGGATCGAAAGCAGCATGCTGTGAAGCGTTTTGGCATAGGTCTCGTCGTCATACTCGGGACATTTGTGCGCCATATCGCCCTTCTGATCCAGAAACTTCCTGCGCAGCGGCTTTCCGATGATATAGTTGTTGGTCGCACCGATCAGCACATTGAGAATCATAAAGGGATCCACCTCACGAAAGCGTCCCCTCCGGATCCCGTCCTGGATGATATTTACCAGTATCCCGGCGAGTCTGTGCATCAGCGCCAGTGCATCGGCGGGAATGTTCTGCCCCCCTCCGAGAAGTTCCCTGCTCATCAGTTCCACCTCTACGCGCTTTCGTCTGAGCATCACTTCGATATACCTCAGCAGTGCCGTTTCGGGCCTCTCATCGCCGGCGACCGCCGCTTCCAGTTTTGCAATCAATGCCGTGAAACGGTCATGTAAAACCGCTTCAAATAGCGCTTGCTTGCCACTGTAATGATAGTAGAGCGTCGCTTTGTTGATGCCTGTCGCTTTGACGATCGCATCGACACTGACCCCTTCATATCCATATCTGGCAAAGAGCGGGATCGCACTCTCGATGATCCGCATCTGTGTCGTGGGTAAATCCATGATGCTCCTTTGGTTCACTTCGAGACCGACTATTCGGTCGGATTCCATGCAGAAATTATACCGACTATTTGGTCTGGATGTCAAGCAAGTCACTTTATGGTGACAAATCAGAGAACTATAGAGCGATTTTGAGAGGTTTTGACCATTAATTTGTTATAATACAAAAGATAATGATCCCCCATAAAAACATAGCAGGAGTTTGCCTAGATGAAAGAGAGAATCGGAACTTACCAGGATAGTATCGCCACACTGAAGCTCGATGAACGGACACTCAGAGAGAACACCCTCATACTGGGCGAAACCGGTGCGGGGAAAACCCATCTGGCCAACAAAATCAGAAAATATGTCATCGACTGCGATGTACCGACAATCTACTTCGACTTTCTCAATCCCGATCCCGACAAAGTTGAAGAGCGCTTCAAAGAGGGAGCACATTTTCATTATATGCGTTTTGATGAGAGTGAAGCGTTTGAAAAAGCGGTCGATGAAGCGATCGAGGCCCGACTCGATATCTATATGGCAGTGGACCCCCGCTACTTTTCGGGCAAAAGAGAGGTGACCAGCCAACTCTCAAAAATTATTCAGAAAAAGGGATTTTTGGAAAACTACTACTACTTCATGCAGATTATCGCCAAGACGGAGGGGTTCTTTCTCCACTTTGAGGACTTTTTTCTCTATATTCTCGATATCATTTACA
>JANTHT010000189.1 GCA_024762235.1 Sulfurospirillum sp. | reverse complement strand
TCGACCAGTCCGGAGGCGAGTACTCCACTGGCATGATAGTGTTCGTCGAGGATCAGAAGATCCCGCTTTCTCGGAAGTGCCTCGATGAGGGAGAGATTTGCCAGAAAACCGCTTCCCACGACGATACCCGACTCGAAACCGTTAAGTGCACAGAGCCTCTCTTCAAATGCAGCATGCAGGGGGTGATACCCGTTGACCAGTTGTGAGGCGCGGGGCGCATGATAGCGATAGTTCGCCACCTCTTCGACAGCCGCTTCAAAGAGCCTCTCATCTTCGGCAAATCCCAGATAGTCGTTGGAGGCCAGATCGATCAACGCCTCGTCGAAGATCTCCCGTTTGCGAAAGCGGTTGGCTCTCTGCAGTGCCTCGAGTTCCTGTTCGTACATATTCACACCAAAAACGGGAGCAGCTTCTCCACACAAAGCCCCATCGCCGTACTCTCGTGTCCGTAGACTTTGTCGATATACTTCCGGCAAAATCCCTCGACCATGCATGCCCCCGCCTTGCCTTCCCACTCTCCGCTTTCCAGATAAGCTTCGAGGTCGTCCGCATCGAATGGCTTGAAGAAGTAGTCCGTCGCAGAGATATCGACCAGTGTCAACTTGTGCGAAACATACTTCATGCAGGTGACGATCGAGACTTTCGAACCGCTCTGGGCCATCAGTATGCGTCGTGCATCCTCTCTGTCACGCGCTTTTCTGAGGATCTCGCCTCCGGCGGTGACGACGGTGTCCGCCACCAGAATCGGCAGGTTGAGTCCAAACGCCCTCTCACACGCTTCATATTTCCCCAAAACCGCCTGATAGACGAAATTTTTGGGCGATGTCGCTTCGATCTGCTCTTCATCATAGTCACACCCTTTCTGGATGAAAGCGACACCGAACTTCTCCAGAAGCGCCGCTCTCACAGGTGAATTTGATGCCAAAAGTATCATGACTGTTTTCCTCCCAGTGTCGGTAACCCCAGTTGTCCCCGCTGTACGATCTGATAGGTCGCATTCTGTGTTCCGAAGTGCTCTTTCAGGCAGGTGAAGGCAACCATCGGATCGACATCTTCACCGCATGTGAAGATATCGACCGCCGCATAAGCGTATTCGGGCCAGGAGTGGATTGCGAGATGGCTTTCGCTGATCACAACGACACCGCTGACCCCATGCGGTTCAAAAAGGTGAAAAGAGCTGCCGATCACCGTCGCTTTCGCCTCTCTGGCAGCACGCAGCAGCGTCTCTTCGACAACGCGCACATCGTTGATCGCATCGGCGTCACATTCGTAAAATTCGGCCAGTATATGTTTGCCCAGTGCCACCAAAACTATACACTCCTCAGAATATATCCGAAATAGACCGCACAAAACCCCAGCAGTGAAGCGATACCGAAGATATAGTGCGCGATCAGTTTGACATTGTCTTTCGCATGTTCACTGTCACTCGCCAGACAGCGTGCCCGCGCCTCTTTGATCTTGTACCATGCGTAGAGATAGAGCACCGCCATAAAAAGCCAGAGCAGCTCTTTGGAGGTGACGATCACGGACATCACCGGATCCTGGTGCGCATAATCTCTCCCCGATGCCATCAAAAATCCGCTGATCCCCAGAAGCAGTGTCACGGGCACCAGCAGTTTGAAAAAACGGTTCAGCGTACGCAGTGCCGTACGCACCGACATCTTTTCGTTGGGTATCTGCATGACGGAGGGGTAAACCGTCAGTGAAAATCCCACCATTCCGCCGATCCAGACGATCGCACTGAAGATATGTACCGTGAAGATCAGCGGCAGATAGTTGACGTAAAAGCTGCCCAAAAATCAGCCCTGAAGCGCTTTGCGGGCATACGCTGCGGCCGCCTCCAGCGCTTCAGCGAGCTTCGACGCATCTTTGCCGCCGGCCTGTGCGAAGTCGTCACGTCCGCCGCCGCCGCCACCCAGAATCGGTGCGATCTCTTTGATCCACGCACCCGCTTTGATCGGTGCATTTTTGACACCCGCCGCCAGCAATACCTTGTCCCCCTTTTTCTGAAAGAGCATGAGAGCCACCGACGGTTTCTGATTTTTGATCTCGTCGATCATCTGTTTGATATCACCCGCTTCGACGATATCAACCGCCACTTCGGTATCTCCGATCTTTTCGAAAGAGAGCGATTTTTTCTGCCCCTGAGAGAGTGACTTCAACTCCTGTTTGAGCGCGGCAATCTCCTCTTTGAGACGTTTGACCCCCTGCAGCGGATCACGGTTTTTGACCGCTTCGCTCACCGCCGCCACCGTTTCGCGGTAACGTTTCGCCAGTGCGATCGCACTGCGTCCAGCCACAGCTTCGATACGCCGGACACCCGCACTCACACCGCTCTCACGGGTGATGAAAAAGGCACCGATCGCTGCGGCGTTATCGACATGTGTCCCGCCGCATAGCTCCATGCTGACATCACCCATCGAGACGACGCGCACTTCATCGCCGTACTTTTCCCCGAAGAGTGCCATCGCCCCCTTCGCTTTCGCTTCATCGACCGCCATCACATCGGTCTGCACCGGTACACCTCTGGCAATCACTTCGTTGACATAGTTCTCGATCTTTTCGATCTCTTCACGGCTCAGCGCTTTGGGATGCGAAAAGTCAAAACGGAGCCGCTCCGCTTCGACGAGGCTTCCCGCCTGATTGACATGCTCTCCGAGTATCTTTTTGAGCGCACTGTGCAGCAGGTGGGTCGCGGAGTGGTGCTTGGCGATCTCGAAGCGACTCTCGTCCACCACGGCATGCACCGTATCACCGGCATGCAGCGGTACGGTCGTTTTAACTCTGGAGAGGTTGAGATCGAAAAACTTCTTCGTATCCAGCACTTCTGCCACCCCTTCGAGTCTGCCGATATCGCCACACTGTCCACCGCTCTCGGCGTAAAAAGGCGTACGCTCCAAAAAGACCCAACCTTCACTCCCGGCA
>JANTHT010000188.1 GCA_024762235.1 Sulfurospirillum sp. | reverse complement strand
CCGACAATGGTAAAAACAGCTATAGAGGAAAAATATATGACGCAGGAAAATGGAAAAAAAGTAGTCGATATCGCGATTATCGGAGCGGGTCCCGGAGGCGTTGCGAGCGCCATAGAGGCGAAACTGGCCGGTATTGACAATATCGTGGTGATCGAAAAAGCGCAGACACACAACGATATGATCCATAAGTTTTACAAAAAAGGTAAAAGAGTGGATAAAGACTGGATGGGGATCAAGTTTGAGTTCGAGGGGAATGTGACGTTTGATGAGTGCCCCAAGGAGCAGTATCTCGAAGATATGGACCGTAAAATAGAAGAGGCGGATATCGCCGGTAATTTTATCTATGGACATGAGATCATCAGATGTACCAAAGAGGAGAACGGGCTGTTTGATATTGTGATCGGTCATGACAATATCGAAGAGGGGCATGAAAACCTGATGGCAAAGAATGTCATTCTGTCGGTAGGCCGTATGGGTAAACCGAACAAGCCAAAGTACAAGTTTCCCAAAGATATCAAACGCAGACTCAACTTCAATCTCTCAAAAGTCGAAAACGGAGAACGTGTCATGATCGTAGGTGGCGGTGATACGGCGGGTGAGTATGCGTACGGGCTTGTCGACCTCGATATGGGATGCGAAGTGACGCTTAACTATCGGAAACCGACCATCACACGCATGAACCCTCTCAACACAGAGATGTGTACGAAGTATATGGAAGAGGGGAAAATCATCAACAAGATGGGTGTGGATATCGAGAGCGTCGAACCGACACCGGAGGGTAAAATTTTAGTCAATTTTACAGACGGAACGACCGGAGAGTACGACAGAGCGGTCTACGCACTGGGTGGAACAACCCCTAAAGATATCCTGGTGAACTCGGGCGTCAAAACAGGGGAGTGGGATGTACCTCTCTACAACGAAGAGACGATGGAGACCAACGTCAAAGGTCTCTATACGATCGGTGACGTTGTCACGGACCAGGGAAGTATCGCGCTGGCTTTCAACCATGCCAACTTCGCAGTAAAGAATATCGCCGAATCTCTAAAATAACGCTGCAGATACCATGCAGTGACGCTGTATGGTATCGCAGGCATGCATGCGATTTTAAGCTATCGATGCATCTTTTTCAGATACTCTTTATAATCGATCTCTTCGAGTCGCTCTATCTTCGCCTCCACTTCATGAAGCATTTGTGCTTTATAGGCTTTGACCCTCTTTCTTGTTTCCAGACTCTTCACACCGATGATCTGTGCTGCGAGTATTCCCGCATTTTTGGCACCGTTTATGGCCACTGTGGCGACAGGTACGCCGCCAGGCATCTGCACGATGGAGAGAAGTGAGTCGAGACCTTCGAGAGAAGAGCCTTTTACAGGTACTCCGATCACCGGGAGGGGGGTCAGTGAAGCGACCATACCGGGAAGATGCGCCGCACCTCCTGCCCCGGCGATGATCACTCTGAGGCCTCTTTTCTCGGCACTTTTGGCGTATTGTACCAGGCGCTCCGGTGTTCTGTGGGCTGAAACGATGGTGACTTCGAAAGGGATCCCGAACGCTTCACAGATATCTGCAGCAGCCCCCATGACCGGCAGATCCGAATCGCTGCCCATGATGATTCCGACAATTGGTTTGCTCATACTTTCTTACTTCCTTTGATTTTGATGATATTTTTGGCTTCTGTAGCCTTTTTCAGCGCGTCATCGACATGGTCGTCCAGGACGGTGATATGCCCCATTTTCCTGAACGGTTTCGTGAAACTTTTGCCGTAGAAGTGGTAGGAGAGTTCAGGGATCTTCAGCGCATCGTGGATGCCTTCTACGATCGGTTCTCCTTCATACCCCTCTTCGCCGAGCAGGTTGACCATGACAGCGGGGGAGATGAGTTTGGTGGAGCCCAGGGGCAGGTTGGTCACGGCTCTTATGATCTGCTCAAACTGGGAGGTGGCGCATGCTTCGACTGTATAGTGCCCGGAGTTGTGCGGTCTGGGAGCGATCTCATTGACGAGGATCTCTCCTTTTTTGGTCAGGAAAAGCTCCACCCCGAAGATACCCACGCCATCGAGCGCTCTTATCGATGCGACGGAGATATCCACTATCTTTTGCTCAATCTCTTCCGTCAGACGTGCAGGTGCCATTACGATATCGCAGATATTGACGCGTTCATCGAAAAGCATTTCGACAATCGGATAGCATTTGATCTCATCCTGGCTGTTTCGGGCGACAAGGATCGCCAGCTCTTTGTCGATATCTACCATCTCTTCGATGAATGAGTCCGTTTGAATGCGGTTTTGAAGATCCGCTTCGGATCTGAGCAGCATGACACCTTTACCGTCATACCCCTCTCTTTTTGCCTTCTGTATCACCGGAAAACCAAAAGCGGAGAGGTCCTCTTCTGTTTCGATATCTTTGTATCTTGGGACAGGGATCCCTTGCTCCGCCAGCAGTTTTTTTTGTGCATATTTGTTTTGTATCAATTCGATCAGATAGGGTGAAGGGTGGATTTGATGGCCGTGGTCATAGAGTTTTTTCAGGATACCGGTATCGACATGCTCTATTTCGAAGGTGGTGACATCACTCTCCTGCACGAGCTGCTCCAGTTTCTCAGCATCGTAGAATCCGCCGACGATCTGCTTATCTGAAACCTGTGCTGCCGGACAGTTAAATGTCGGATCCAGGATGGTGACATGAAATCCCATCTTTTTGGCTTTCTGGGAGATGATCTTTCCGAGTTGACCTCCGCCGATGATACCCAGCTTCAGCGTAGAATAGTTAAAGTTTTTGTCCATTGCAGTGTCCATATGTTAAATCGTATGCCATAGTTACATGGTCGCTGTAAAACGATATCTTAAAAACACTTGATCGTCGATCAATCGCAGTTGCCGGCGATACGCTTCGTTCCGATTATTTCAATTCTTTCCATATTGAGCCCTCTGAATCATTTGCTGCTCGAACAACATCTGCAGCAG
>JANTHT010000187.1 GCA_024762235.1 Sulfurospirillum sp. | reverse complement strand
GTGTTCATAGTTTTGAAGATGGCGATGCTAAAGGAGTTTTACCTGGTACAGATGCTGATTCTGCAAACGCCTATCACTACGTAACATGTGTGAAAGCTGCGCAAAACGCACCGGCTGCTCCCTAAACTTTCGATTTTACGATGATCCTGGAGGGCTCGAAGAGCTCTCCGGCCTTTTTGACAAAGGGATCTTCCAGTATATTGTCTCCGTCTATCTCCTTATTCTCCGTGCTTCCGATTGTCTGATTGGCGATGCAACTGTCGGCCGGATGGGAATTTTCCACTTCTCTCTTCGTTTCTGACGGTTTATCTTCCTGTTGCGGTTGCGGTTTCTGTAGTGTATCGTTTTGCGGTGAGGGTTCGTGGTCACAGGCTTTCATGGCTATTTTGCTTTCCAGTCCGTAGACCTCTTTGACGAAATGTTTGATGATTCCGGAGCTCATTCTAAGCAGTTTTTTACATGGCTCCTCTGCACATGACATCAGCGTCAGCACATTCCCTTCAAAACCGATAAACGTGATACTCTTCTCAAAACACTCACCCAGTTCGTAATTTCTGTCGTAAAGCTTGTCGACAAGTACTCTGAAGTTTGTCTCTGCCTGGACCGGCTCACTTTTTTCAGGTACAGGAGCGGGTGCAACCGGAGCCGGCGGCGGCGTTGCAGGGATGCTCTTTTCCGCCGATTTTTGTGGGGCTTCAGCTTTTTGAGGAGCTTCACTCTTTGGTAAAGAGGAGGGTGTTGCGGCAGCGGGTTGCACCTTTGCGATCTCCGTGCGTGCGGCGATACCGGTTTCCAGGTTTTCGATCATCTCGTCGATCTCTCTGATCTTCGTCGCTTCGATCATCTTGAAAAAGAGAAGTGTCAGGACAAATGTCGTATCGGCATTGAGAAAGAGGAGTTTTTTCGATTCGCTCAGTATTTTGAAGAACCTGTCGCTGAGCATCGTTGAAAATCGCGGGTCACCGGCGAAAAAACGTTCTCTGAGGTAGGCGATGCATTCATCGATCACCACTTCACCTTCATAGTTTTCCAGTTCCTGAATTGTTTCGAGGATTTTGTCGCGATCTGCGCGCAATATGGCATCGAAGGTGTCGCTGAGTACTTCCGGATCGAGGAGACCGAGCATCTGGGCGACACTTTTGGCATCGACATCGTTTTTGGAGTAGATAATCGCCTGATCGAGCAGTGTCAGGGTATCGCGCAGGGAACCGTTGCCCGCACGTGTCAGGATGCCGAGTGCTTCGTTCTCGAAAGGGATGTTTTCGAGATTGAGGATATGGGAGAGGTGTTTGATGACGGCACCGTGGGGGATCTTCTTGAATCGGAAGTGCTGGGTACGGGAGAGGATCGTGGGCGGCAGTTTCATCGGGTCGGTGGTGGCAAGGATAAATTTGACATATTCGGGCGGCTCTTCGAGTGTTTTGAGCAGGGCGTTGAAAGCCTCTTTGGTCAGCATGTGGACTTCATCGATGATGAAGATCTTGAATTTGGCGCTGTTGGGTTTATATTTGGTCTGTTCGATCAATCCGCGGATGTCGTCGATCTTGCGGCTGCTGGCGGCGTCCATCTCGATGATGTCAATGTGTCGGTTTTCGTTGGCCATGCGGCAATTTTCGCAGTTTTCGCAGGGTGTGGAGGTGGGGCCGCTGTCACAGACGAGGCATTTTGCGAAGATTCTGGCTGTGGAGGTTTTGCCGCTGCCGCGCAGTCCCGAAAAAAGATAGGCATGTGAGAGGCGGTTCTGGTCGAGGGCCTGGGTGAGTGTCTGGGTAATGCTCTCCTGACCGATCAGTTTTTCAAAAGATGAGGGACGGTACTTGAGGGCTAAAACTTGTGACACATATCTTCCTTTTTGCAGCTTATTGGATCTATTGTACAACAAATAGGTAAAGTTTTGAATAAATAAACCGATTCTTTTGTAATGACAAGGAGTCTTTTATGAAAAAAATATATAGAGTGATTTTCTTGCTCTCTCTCTGTATGGGCTTTACAGCCTGTGAAAAGACCGATTACAAACATCCGTTGCACCGTGCACAGGGGAAATAAGATGCCTTATACGCTCTGATGGCCAAGCCACAAAGCGGCAGTGGCTTTGAGCTGATCGGGATTTTCCGAGGCAAAAAGCTTTAGCTCCGTCTCTTCGAATACCCCTTTCAGTGCATACTCGTTTTGTAAAAACTCCACGATCGCATCTCCCGAATGGATGAGTGTGGCATGGGGAAAGTAGTTTCCTATCGCTTTGGCGATGAGCGGAAAGTGTGTGCATCCCAGGATGATGAAATCGGGCGCTTCAAGGCCTTTGAAATAGTGGTGCATGGCGGTTTCGAGTACCTCCCCTTCAAACAGACCCTCCTCGACGATGGGGACAAAAAGAGAAGGGGCGACGGAAGTGATATTTGAAAAGCCGTGGGCTTTGAGCAATTTTTCATATCGACCGCTCTGAATCGTAGCGCGAGTGCCCAGAATGAGGATGGAGAGATCTTTGCGGGAAGCCTTGTTTTTGAGTGCCAGTACCCCCGGTTCGATGACGCCGGAGACTTTAAAAGGCGCGTTCTGGCGCAATTCATCGATGGCGTAGGCGCTGACGGAGTTGCATGCGGCGATCATGATGTCGATATCGAAATTTTTGAAAAACTCCAGGGCTTCCAGAGAGTAGCGGATGATCGTATTTTTGTCTTTGACGCCGTAAGGGACACGCGCCGTATCTCCAAAATAGATGATTTCAGAAAAAAGAGCATGTGCCTTGAGGCTTTTGACAACACTCAGGCCTCCTACACCGCTGTCGAAGACTCCCGCACGCATGAGGCTGTTACGCGCCTTCGTTCATGATCGAGAGAAACTCCTGATTGTTGGCTGTCTTTTGCATCTTGGAGTAGAGAAACTTGAGTGCTTCGACATCTTCCATCTGTGTCATCGCCGAACGGAGCGCCCACACTTTCTGCAGTACATCCGGCGGCAGCAGCAGCTCCTCTTTTCTCGTACCCGACTTGAGGATATCGATCGCCGGATAGATACGGCGGTCGGC
>JANTHT010000186.1 GCA_024762235.1 Sulfurospirillum sp. | reverse complement strand
TCGAAACGATCCTCCCTTTGTCACCCGTATTGAGATGATAGATATGCATCATGAAAGAAATACTCCTGCTGTTTTATAGGCTATGAAACTGAGCAGCCATGCCGTTGTCGTCGTGAAAAGAAAGAGGTAGACCAGATACTTCACACCACCTGCCTCCTTGGTAAAAACCGCTGAAGCGGCGAAACAGGGCAGATAGATCATAACAAATACGATGAACGAAACCGCTACAGGCAGCGGGATATTTTTACGTATCTGCTCCTTCAACCCTTCGGATGTCTCGTCCGTCTCTCCGAGCGAATAGAGCACACCGAGTGTCGAAACAACCACCTCTTTGGCCGCCAGACCCGCTTCAAGTGCAACGCTCAGCTTCCAGTCCATCCCCAGCGGTGCAAAGAAGGGTTCGGTCGCCTTGCCGATCCGCCCAAGGTAACTCTCTTCGAGCAGCTTTGCCTGAAGTTCGTTTTCAAGACGCTGTTTTTGCGCTGCATCCTGTACATTTTCGATCTGTTTCTGATACGCCGCGGTCAGTTCGGGATCTTTGGGATAGTTGCTCGCGAACCAGACCAGTACCGATGCCGCGAGGATGAACGTGCCCGCTTTCTTCAGATACATCAGAGACTGTGAATAGACCGTGTGCCAGAGCAGTCTGAGGCTGGGCCAGCGGTATTTGGGCATCTCCATCACGAACGGCTCATCCTCCCCCTTGAATACGAGGATATTGAGCAGTTTCGCCGCAAAGAGTCCGATGATCGCACCGGTAATATAGATGAGAAAGAGTATGTTGCCCGCCACATCCTCTGCAAAAAATGCTGCGGTAAAGAGTACGTAGATCGGCAGCCTCGCCCCACAGCTCATGAAACCGATGATAAAGAGTGTCAGGAGCCGGTCTTTTTCGTTTTTGAGCGTCCGCGCCGCCATGTAGGCCGGTACCGAACAGCCGAATCCGGTCACGAGCGGGATGAAACTCTTGCCGTGCAGGCCGAACTTGTGAAAGAAGCCATCGAGCAGAAACGATACACGACTCATATACCCCGTCGTCTCCAGTAGTGCGATACCCAGAAAGAGGATGATGATATTCGGCAGGAACATCACCACCGCCCCTACACCGGAGATCATACCGTCGGCAACGACCGATCCCAGCTCCCCGTCACCGAAGATATCTTTGGCCGACTCCGCGAGTGCGGTAAAAAACTGATCGATATAGTCCATCGGAATCGCACCGAACGTAAACGTCAGCTGAAAGAGTCCCCACATCAGAAAGAGAAAGATCGGAATACCGAAATATTTGTCGATCAGGATATCGTCGATACGGTCCGTCAGGTTTTTCTCTTTACGTTTCTCGACACGCATCACTTCCCGCGCCGCACCTCTGGCAAACGCGATACGCTCATCCTCAAAAATCTCTTCAATATCTTTGGTGCCGTAGTGAATATAGATATGGCTGAGCGCTTCACGTACAATGGGCTGCAACTCCAGCCAGATCGGCTCGTCATGCAGATAGCGATAGGTCTCTTTATCTTCCTGCAACAGTTTGATCGCTATCTTTTCACAGGGCACTTTACAGGTATAGCGTTTCTCCCTGAAAAAGTTGACGATCCGTAACTTCTCCTCTTCTATCACATCAGAGTAGACGATCTTCGACTCTGTCTGCGGTTTTTTATAGACACTGATGATCGCTTCCTGAAGCTCTTTGATGCCGCTATGTTGCGCTGCCGAAGTTTTAATCACCGGTACTCCGAGAATTTCACTCAGCTGCTTTGCATCGATTTTGATACCCTCTTTCTCAGCCTCATCCATCATATTCAGCGCGATGACCATCTTTTTGCCGGTCTCCAGCAGTTCAGATGTGAGGATCAGGTTACGTTCGAGATTTGTCGCATCGATGACATTGACGATCAGATCGTACTTTTTTTTGGTGATGAAATTTTTCGTAACCCGCTCTTCCAGCGTATAGTCGTTGAGCGAATAGGCGCCGGGCAGATCGATAATATGTATCTCATAATCTCGGCACTGCACTTCATCGCAGTAGTTGAAAACCACTTCGGTCTTGTCAACTGTCACGCCGCTGAAGTTGCCCACTTTCAATTTCGCATCGCTGATCGCGTTGATCAGCGAACTTTTGCCGACATTGGGCTGTCCGACAAGTGCGACTGTTATCTTTTCCAAATAGTACACCCCTGTTTTTAGTACAAAGATTTTAACCCATCTTATCTTAAAAATAAGTTAATATTGAAAATCTTTTTCATTTTCTATTTTTATTCTCTGTTTCCCTCTCATACAGGTAAAGTTTTCAGAGCTTTTGACGATATAAAGTACAACTAAACACAACAAGGGAAATTTATGAAAACCAGACTCTTCAAATTGGGCACACCGCTTTTGATCGCACAGGCGCTTTTTGCGCAAAGCCATGATTTTCGTCTCGTCAAAGCGCATGTTCTCGAAGATGAGAGAGCAGTGCTGGCATGGCAACGTGATTACAAGGCTGATAGCGCGACACATCTCACACATCACAAAGATATATGCAATAAGCTATCCACTTCGCCTGTTGTACGCGAGGAGCACAACAGGGCGCTGCAACTGCAGAGACGCATCGCCATTCTTGCGACTTACGAGTAGGAGTGGCCTTTTCAGGCGTGATTTGCCACCGTAGGCGGCGTGATCTCTCCCCTCGCCTGCAGTTTTATCGCTTCAGGATATTTGCGGTAGTGACTACGCACCACCTTTGCAAGGCCTATTTTGCGGCGTCTGTCCACTTCCACCACGCCGCTGCCCCCGAGAATATCTACAATCGATTCGACCAGTTTCTGCTGAGGCGCTTCGACCGCTTTCGCCCAGCTCTTCAGCAGATCGACATCGACATGCGAGGGGAGTGATCCGAGTATTCCGACATCGTTTTGATCATGCACAAGCAGTCCCGATGTGGTTCCCTGATCCAGTGTGAGCACTTGAAAGAGATAGAGCGTATGGTACGCCAGCTGTAGCGCACATGCCTTCCCGTCTGCCGGCGGGTTCCCTGCAATCCGTTCTGACACGATGC
>JANTHT010000185.1 GCA_024762235.1 Sulfurospirillum sp. | reverse complement strand
TTGCTGCTCGAACAACATCTGCAGCGGTAGGGTCAAAATTTCCCCGAAATTTTGGGGTACCCGCCGTGAAGCCGTTTGAGAGAAGTGAATTATTCAGAGGATTCTATTGTTATAATTATTATAACCTGTATGAAATAGTAGCAGAAGAGATATTAAAGATGTAATAATATATTGTGATTATTTTTATAACAAAGTGATATGATATTACAATTTCACACATATTTTGGAGGCTTTTTATGAAAACCATACTCTTTCTCTCTCTCATGCTGTCGACACTTTTGGTTGCCGATGGAAAGGTGACTCCAAAACCCCTGATGCTATTTGTCAAGATGGAGCATTGTCAGTGGTGCGAAAAGATGCAGCATGAAATCTTTGACAATAAGGAACTCGTGCAGGCACTGCGAAAAAAATATGACCTCGTTCAGATCACCGCGGAGAGCGGCAATCTGCCGGATTTTATCAAACCACGTTATTTTCCGACGACATATCTTCTCTCTCCGGATACCCTGGAGATTCTCGATTCACTGCCGGGATATAGAAAAAAAGAGAAATTTTTGAGATTTTTCGAAGTGACACCCTGACACATGCGCTGATAGCACCCCTTTTCAGAAGATCCCTTTATAAAAATAGCTCCCGAGTCCTACGGTAAATATCCAGATACCGTAGAGCGTGTGCTCTAGCCATACCGCAGTAAAGTTTCGCGTCCTCTCGTAGCGAAATGCAAAAAGCAAACCGCCTGAAAATGTGAGTGTCAGTGCGATCGCATTGTGATAGATGAGATGGGCCCATGCAAAGGCGAAGGCGTTGCTGATGATCAAGCCCCTCCTCCCGGGAAAGAGGGCTCGGTAACGCTGAAAATAGAAGTAACGATAAAAAAACTCCTGCGGCAGTACAGACAAAAACGGATATATCAAACAGACTGCGACCCATACACTTCTGTGCTGTGTCGGAAAATCCCACAGATGGTCCGGACAACAAAGCAGCGCCAGCAAAAAGAGCAGCAGCATGATGAGAAAGATACGCAAAATGTCTCTGCTGTGAAACCTGGGAGAAAGGGGCATCTTCAAAGAGGTACAATACGCCTCCCGCTCCCCTCTCTTGCAGACAATCCACGCATAGACCACCGCTGTGAAAAAGATGACGATATAACTCCCTCCAAACAGGTCCATCGCAGCCACTACCGGCAAAATGATAAAAAGTATGACCCATTCAATCCACAATCCGCTACTTCGCATGACGGGCATCATAGGAAAAAGTCTATAAAAAGTGCTCTATAAGTTGTAACCGTTTCGTTACCGTTTTAATGTATAGTGACGGCACAGGAGGTGCAGTATGTCGGAACAGAACCGGGAGATGATCGCCAAACGCCTGCGTGAGATCGATGAAGTGTTGCTGGAGATTCAGAACCGAAACCGCACGCTTGGGCCCCATGCCCAAAACCTGCTGCAATATATCGCCGCATCCGCCATGAGCGATGCAACGCTGCAGCAACTTCTCGCCAAAGAGGGATTCTCTTCTCTCGGGCGCTCGCAGCCGCACATTCGACATACCATACTCAAGATACTCGGACATCTGGGCGAAGCGCGTCCTTCCATGGCACCCCTGAGTTTTGATGAAGCCCGCAAGCTTAAAGAAGCCAATGCCACGATGTTCGGTCCCAAAGCGCACCATCCGCATGTGATGATTACCCTCTCAGGCGAAGCGGCCGACGATCCTCATATCATCCCCCAGCTCTCCGAAGCGGGGGTACGTCTCTTTCGTATCAATACCGCCCACGATACTCCCGATACATGGAAAAAGATGGCCGAGACCATCGACAAAGAGCGCCGCCGAAGCGGCAGACTGCTCAAAATCCATGTCGATCTCGCCGGGCCCAAAATCCGTACCGGAGAGATCAAAGGAGAGAAGATTCGCGTCAACGTCGGCGACAGAATCAAACTGCTCAAAAAGGAGATCGTCGGCGAAAAGCTCAAAAAGGATCACTACACCGCGAAAATCAGCTGTACCAGCAAAGAGGTCTTCGACTACGTCAGAGTGGGGGATCCCATCTTCATCGACGACGGCAAGATATCGGGTCTGGTCGTGGAGAAAAACGACAGCGAAATGCTCTTTGAAGTGCTCTCCAGAGCGGCAAAAGGGGGCAATATCAAAGCCCATAAAGGGATCAACTTCCCCAAAAGCAGACTCGACCTCCCTGCGCTGACCGAAGAAGACCGCAAAAATCTTCACCATGTCGCCCCGTTTGCCGATCTGATCGGCCTCTCTTTCACCCAGAAAGCGAAGGATATCTCGGATCTGACAGAGGCGCTCCATGATCTCTCATGCAACGCCGCCATCGTTCCGAAGATCGAAACGGCTTCCGGCGTGGACAATCTGCCGGAGATACTGCTTGCACTGATCGCGGCTCCGCACCAGAGCGCCATTATGATCGCCCGGGGTGATCTGGCGATCGAAACCGGTTTTGAAAATCTGCCGTTCATACAGCAGGAGATCATCGATCTGTGCAACGCCGCCACCCTGCCTGTCATCTACGCCACACAGGTGCTCGAATCGAAGATGAAGACCAATATCCCCAGCCGGGCCGAAGCGATCGACGCCGCCTACGCCAACCGCACAGACTGTATCATGCTAAACAAAGGACCCTTCGCCAATGAGGCAGTGGGGACACTTCTGCAGATCTTCGACCGCTACAAAAACCTCTACGAACGCAACCGCCACCTGCTGCGAGTGCCCAAAGCATGGGAGGACGCCGTAAAGGACTATCTCTGAATGGACAGAGACCAACCCCGGTACCCTTTTCAAGTCTTTAAAAATAATTTATCTTTTTAATCTATCTATGAAATAATTTGTACTACTATTTTAAAAAGCAGAAAAGAGACCCCTCATGAAAGAAGCGATCAAACTCTGGATACCGATGCTGCTGCTGATCGGCGGTGCTTTCTGGTTTACCAGCCGCTTCATCCAGCCCGAACCGGTCAAAGAGCTCACCATCGCCACCGGGCGGGAAGGCGGTGTCTACTACAGTTATGCGCAGCGCTACAAAGAGATGCTCGAAGCCGAAGGGG
>JANTHT010000184.1 GCA_024762235.1 Sulfurospirillum sp. | reverse complement strand
TTTGGAAAGAACCTCTTTTAGAAAGATCACATCGGCTACCGAAGAGCCATACCTGCGCATCGGGATCAAGCGCGGCAACAGTTGTTTTAAGCGTGTCGATCTCTTCCCCTGACAAACGTACTGCAACTGTCGCTTCCATCAAGCCGCCTTCATCTTTTCCAATATTTCTACTATTATAACATAAAACCTCAACTGAACTGCACCGGGTCGATATCGACTTCGACATCTTTGCAGCGGCATTTGTGCGCGATCTGCAGTAACGCTTTGGCGGAGTCGGAGCGCAGCAGTACCTGAAAACGGAACTTCCCCGCGATCCGCGCCACCGGTGCTTCACCGAAACCGACCACTTCGACATCTTGCGCATCCGAGAGACAGACCTGTAACCGCTCCAGTATCTCCAGCGCTTTTGCCTTGCTTTTGTGTGCGATCATGAACTTCATCAGTTTTCTGAAGGGAGGGTAGAGCCCCTCGCGGCTTGCGAGCTCCTCTTTGAGAAACTTTTCGTAGTCGTCGATATAGTGTGCGAAAAACTCCGCGTTGGCCGTCTGAACGATCACCTTCCCCTCTCCCTTGCGCCCGCTTCTGCCCGCCACCTGCAGGAGCAGACTCATCGCCCGCTCACGTGCGCGGAAATCGGCCTGTGCGAGTATCGTGTCGATCCCGAACACCACCGCCAGACGGACATCATGATAGTCGTGTCCTTTGGAGAGCATCTGCGTTCCGACCAGCACGTCTATCTCATGGTCGTTGAAGGCTTTGAGGATCTTTTTGAGCTTCGTCTGCGTCGTCACTTCGTCTCGGTCGAACTTGACGAATCTCTTCTCCGGAAACTTTTCACTCAGCTCCATCACCACCTGTGCCGTACCCATTCGGTTGGTTTTGAGATGGCGCCCGCCGCATGCGGGACATTCGGAAGGAATCCGCTGCATGTAGTTGCAGTAGTGGCACCGCAGAGCATTGCGCTCCCGGTGGATACTCATCCCCACACTGCAGAAGGGACACTCGACAAACTTCCCGCAATCGATACATGTGAGGTACTTGTAGTTGGCACGGGTGGGGAGGAAGATGATCGCCTGATGGTTTTGGGCAAGGGTTTGGGAGAGTTCATGCATGATCCGCTCGCTGATCCCCTCCTCCTCATGGGTGAAAATGATCGACTTTTGTGTATCGAAAAAGGTCTCCCTGAGCCTGAAAAAGGGAAATTTATGGTACGACGTCAGTGACGGTGTCGCCGAACCCAGTACCACCTTCGCCCCCAGCACCCTTCCCATGTAGATCGCCACATCGCGGGCATGGTAGCGCGGTCGGTTCGAGGCCTTGTAACTGTCATCATGCTCTTCATCGACGATGATCGCCCCGAGATCTGGCAGCGGCACGAAGAGTGTCGAACGCGCGCCTGCGAGGATCCGCACCTCCCCTCTTTCGATCCCTGCGATGATCTTTTCCTTGCTCTTTTTGGTGATCTTCGAGTGCCAGATCGCGACCATGTCACCGAACTTCTTCTTCAACCGCTTCTGCATCTGCGGTGTCAGGGAGATCTCCGGCATCAGAAAGATCGCACTTTTGCCTTCGTTGATCACATCTTCGAGCAGCTTCATGTAGATCTCTGTCTTGCCGCTACCGGTATCGCCGAAGAGAAGTGCCGTCTCATGAGAGCGGACAAAGTCGTAAGCCTGTTGCTGTTTTGCAGAGAGTGCGATGTCACAGTCGATCCTGAAACGTTGCACAGATTCGGATGGCGCCAGAGGGGTAAAAAGCCCCGCCGCTTCCCCGAAAGAGCTGAGATAGTATTGACTGAGAAAATGGATAATCTTCAGATAGGCCGGACTGAAATACTCCTGAAGTACTTTTTCTACTTGTTCACATTTAAACTGAGGTTTTTCACATTGTGAATAGATAACTCCCCTTACTAATCTGTTTCTAAGCTTTACTTCGACGATATTTCCCGCTTCGAGTGGTTCTTCAGAGGTGTAGGTCAGAGGCTCCAGGGGGGAGTTGATGATGGCGATTTCGTAGTAGAAAATAGCACAAACCTTTCGATGGATTTGTGCTATTGTAACAGATCTATTCTGTCAAATCTTTACAGAGTTTGATTGTATGGTCACAGTCGAAACTGCCGCTTGCGGGCGTGTAGGTGAAGTTGACGTCGGTCGCGGTGGCGTTGAAGGCGTATTTATCCACCGCTACTTTATGCCAGCCACCCGTGAGCCTGGTGTAGACTGGATAGTCGAGAAGTTTTGCTTCTGTATCGGAACTGTTGCTGTCATAGTCAAAGAGTCCTTTGCCTGCACCCCAGTTCGCACTGCTGCTTCCCAGCGCATCCAGATGGTTGGGGTAGCTCGCCCCCTTTCCCATCAGGATGTTGGTATTGCGCTTGAGGGAGATCGCATTGCGGATCGCCGCCACTTCACTGCGCCCCTTTGAGATGATCGCATCGTCGCGGGTGACCGCCATTTTGGAGATAGCAATGGAAGAGAGAATACCGAGAATGACGATGACGAAGATCATTTCGATCATGGTAAATGCTTTTTTCATATAACTGTCCTCATTTAAAATATCACACCGGAAGTACCCACAGAGTAATTTCCTTCCGAAACTCTCTGATGCAACGCTTTGCAGATGATCCCTGCACATGGGCTCCCATGCCTGAATACCAGTGTCGTCTGATTGATATCGAAAACAAAAGTATGGTCATTGCTTCCCGAACCATCCTGCGTATAGAGTGTCAACTGTCCTAGCGAACCGGCGATAGGAGAATCTGTAGTTTCCGCAGCATATTGTGTGTGAATGAGCTGTTGCAATATCTGAGACATTTGCTGGGGTTTCTGGACAACACCGGTCGCAGTGTACCTTTGCAAGATTTCAGCTATAGCACCTTCGGCCTGCTGTGCCATCACCGCGATTTTCGCATCATCCCGTGTAGCCGCCAGTTTTGGCAAAGCGACAGATGCTAGCACACCAAGGATTATAATGACAAAAATAAGTTCTATCATCGTCAGTGCGCTTCTCATCTGTCTCATCCATCTTTTTTAACTTGATAGTACCAACCAAATAAAGGTTGGCACTAAAAATCAAAAAGAATTTGATTAGAATACTACGCTTTGACCAAACTGGAGGCAACAAGAGAAGATGCGAAAATCGCTGTGATGGCACAACAGGCAGAAGGTGCTGTGGCTGAAATCTTGCAAAGGTACACTGCGACCGGTGTTGTCCAGAAACCCCATCAAATGTCTCAGATATTGCAACAGCTAATTCACACACAATATGATGCGGAAACTACAGATT
>JANTHT010000183.1 GCA_024762235.1 Sulfurospirillum sp. | reverse complement strand
CGGCTTCCTGTCTCGATCAGGGCGGTGGAGATGATCGTCAGACTGCCGCCCTCTTCGATGTTTCTCGCAGCACCGAAGAAGCGTTTGGGTTTGTGGAGCGCATTGGCGTCGACACCACCGCTGAGTACCTTTCCGCTGGAGGGGGTGACGGTGTTGTAGGCACGTGCGAGACGGGTGATGGAGTCGAGCAGGATGACGACATCTTTCCCCATCTCGACCATCCTTTTGCCCCGTTCGACGACCAGTTCCGCGACACGTACATGGTTTTGTGCCGGCAGGTCAAAGGTGGAGCTGTAGACATCCCCCCTGACAGAGCGCTGCATGTCGGTCACCTCTTCGGGACGTTCGTCGACCAGCAGGACCAGCAGCATCACTTCGGGATGGTTGTGGGTAATTCCGTGTGCGATCTCTTTGAGAAGTTCGGTCTTACCGGTTCTGGGTGGTGCGACGACAAGCCCTCGCTGCCCTTTGCCGACGGGAGAGAAGAGGTCGATGACACGGCCGGTCAGTTTGAGGGGGTCGTATTCGAGTTTGAGCTGCTCGGTAGGGTGGAGGGGCGTCAGGTTGTCGAAGAGCGGGCGGTTACGGCTCTCTTTCATCGGGAGGTAGTTGATCGCTTCGATCTTCAGCAGGGCATAGTAGCGCTCCTGGTCCTTGGGCGGGCGCACCTGTCCGGTGACGATATCGCCGGTTCTGAGGGCGAACTTTCTGATCTGTGTGGCACTGACGTAGGCATCGCTGGAGGAGTTGGAGAAGTTGGCATCCAGTGCCCGCAGGAAGCCGTATCCGTCATTGGCGATCTCGAGGATGCCGGTAAAGAGGATATAGCCGCCCTGTGAAACCTGAGACTTGAGTATCTCGAACATGAGGTCCTGTCGTTTGAGTTGGTGGGGGTTTTCGACATTGAGACGTTCCGCGATCGTCAAAAGCTCCTCGAGAGGTTTGGTTCTGAGATCTTCGATGGTGTAGCCCTCGACGGGTACGTGGGTTCTTGACTTGCCGTTTTTGGCGTTTCCATTTCCATTGGTGGTTCTGGTTTGTGGTTTATCCATATTGCCTTCTCGTTTTTCGCTTCTTCGGAAGTTGAAGTTGTTGTAGTTCGCTCGCTTCTGTGTCACTTGATGGTGTTATGTTACCGACGTAGTATGAAGATACAGAAGAGATAAAAAGTGCTACTATTGTAGTAAAAAAAGTGTTAAAATGTCAAGCGAACGGCCAAAAACGGATTCCTAAACTATATCGTACTATAATTGGAGCCATATTTAGAGTGATGTTGGTGTGTAGTTTGTGGGAGGTCTCTGAAAAGAGGCTCAGACCGGCGGGAGGATTTGTCCTCTTTTCAGAGATCTCCCACAAACAATCCCGGCCGGATATTTCAGAGTAAAAAGGTAGCTAATTTGGGGAAAGTCGCGTGTGATCACTGCCATCTGGAGTTCGACGAAGATGTCATGATCGTGGAAGAGGAGGGGGATCTCAAACGATTCTTCTGCTGTAAGGGGTGTCAGGGGGTCTACCATCTGCTCAGAGAAGAGGGACTCGACACCTTCTACGAGAAAATGGGGAACACCAAACTGCAGCCTGCGGCGGCGGTGAGTGAAAATCTTGAGAAATTCGATACCGAAGGGTTTCTGAAACAGTATATCAACGTACGTGACGATGGTCTCTACGAGATCCATTTGATCATCGAAGGCATCCACTGCAGCGCATGTGTCTGGCTCAACGAAAAAGTACTGCATAAAACCGACGGTATCATCGAAGCGGTGATCAACTTCAGCAACCACAAAGCAAAAGTGGTCTGGGATCCGGAGGTGATCAAACTCTCACAGATCATCGCAAAAATCCAGTCGATCGGTTACAACGCCTACCCCTACGACGCCAGAGTACAGGAGGAGCGGATCAACAAAGAGCGACGGGACTACTACGCCAGACTGCTGGTAGGGGTCTTCGCGACGATGAACATTATGTGGATCGCGATCGCGCAGTATCTGGGCTATTTCAGCGGCATGCGCAGCGACTACAAAAATGTGCTCAACGTCGCAGAATTTATCCTCGCGACACCGACGCTCTTCTATACCGGATGGGTCTACTACCGCGGTGCCTGGTACGGCCTCAAAAACCGCTTCATCAATATGGACTTTCTGATCGCGACCGGTGCGACGCTGGCATATATCTATTCGATCTATGCAATGGTGACACAGCATGGTGAAGTCTACTTCGATTCGGTCACGATGATCGTCACTTTTATCTTCGTCGGAAAGTATCTGGAAGTGCTCAGCAAGAAAAAGGCGGTCGACACGCTCGATCGGATGACCGCGTCGTTGCCGACGGAAGTGATCGTCATAGAGGATAACGAGAAGCGTCTCAAGAGTGTCGAAGAGGTGCGTCAGGGAGATCTGCTCGAAGTGACACCGGGGGACAAGATCGTCATCGACGGTGAGATCGTCGGCGGAGAAGCGAGTTTCGATCTCTCCAGCCTGACGGGTGAATCGGTTCCGGTGCTGAAGGGCGAGGGAGAGGAGATCACCAGCGGAAGTGTCTGTCTCGATGCCGTGATCCGTTACCGTGCACAGAAAACCTATCGGGATTCGATGCTCAGCAATATCATCACCCTGCTCGAAGAGTCGATGACCAAAAAGCCCAAAATCGAAAAGCTGGCCAATGAAGTGTCTGGCTATTTCTCTGTCACGATCCTGCTGATCGCACTGCTGACGTTTGTGGGCTGGTACTATCTGGAAGGGAGTTTCGAACATGCGCTGATCGTGGCGATATCGGTCATCGTCATCGCATGTCCCTGTGCGCTGGGGCTGGCGACACCGGTAGCGACGCTGGTAGGACTCGGGGAGGGTGCCAAACGCGGGATCCTCTTCAAAGAGGCCTCCTTCCTGGAGACGATGGCCAAGAGTGATCTGTTGCTGCTGGACAAAACCGGAACGATCACCGAAGGGAGACCGGAAGTGGTGCGTGTCGAAGAGGTGGCGCCATACGATGCCGATGTGCTTTATGCGCTCGTCTCCTCTTCCAAACATCCGGTCAGCCGTGGTGTCAAGGCATGGCTGGAGCAACACCATGAGGTTTTGCAGCCGCCGCAGCTTGAGGATATCAAAAATATCGAAGCGCGGGGGTTGCGCGCCACATGCCAGGGTGTGCAGATCGCAGGCGGAAGCGCAAGGTTGCTCGAAGAGATGGGGATCGCGATCGAAGTGCGCAGGGAGGATTCGCTCTTTGCCTTTGTGGTCGATGGTGCACCCAAAGTACTCTTCTACCTGCGCGACCGTCCCAAAGAGGGGGCGAGAGAGGC
>JANTHT010000182.1 GCA_024762235.1 Sulfurospirillum sp. | reverse complement strand
CGAGCAGAAACTCTTCGATGCTCTCTTTGAGCAGCAGTTCATCTTCCAGCAAAAGCAGTTTCATTTGATGATTCCTCTCGATTTTCTATGGGTGTTGGCATCGAGCAGAAGCGCGATGAGTTCCTCTTTGCTGTATCGCTTCAGCGCGACATGCAGCTTTTGCCGGATCAGGGCCTTGTCTTCGTCGTGGGCACAGTTTTTCAGCAAAAGCAGCTCCTTTGTCCCCGCATCTTCATACAGCCGCATGGAGGGATCTGTGTCGATGGAGGCATAGTAGAGATCTTTTCGCGCATAGGTGAAAAAAGTATCCAGCTCCTCTTCAAAGGCGTTGAAAAGCTTCAGTTTCTTTTTGGAAAGACTCAATACGAAAGCACCTATATTTTCTCCGTCTGTATTGAGAATCGCTCTGGAAAAATAGAAACTTTTCTCACTTTCCAGCATCCCCCGCCGCAGCAGCGTATCGATATTTCTCTTGCGCAATGTGTCGATATGGTGGACATTTGCGTTGTCGTTGGCTACGATCATATGCCCGATGCGCGGATTTTCTCTGAGCAGGATGGACTGTTGTTCGTAACGGTCATCGAGCAGTACCAGCAAATCGATATCATAGTGCGAAAAAAAAGAGGCGATCGCATCGAATTTTTCGATCACTTCCACAAACCCGATGATCTCTTTGGCTTTGACAATCGGGATCGACGCGATCAGTACCAGCCTGCGGGCCGCTTCGAAAGAGAGATGGGGCTTCCCGCTTTTTAACATCTCCTGCAGATCGGGACGGTATCTGGCCACATTCAGGCCTGCATCCCGGTTGTCCCAGCTGCGCGCGAAGATGACAAAGTCCCGGGTCACTATCTGGGTACGTATCCTGGCACCGCTGAAGGCTTCCAGGGTTTTCATGTAGCGCCTGAGTATGCCGTAACCTTTGGCCGTATCGTTGTTTTCGATCGCTTCCTGGAGGGTCTCGTTTTCACTCAGCGAATAGGCGAAGGCGAAGGCTTTGGTCTTTTCCTGATCGATCTGTTTGTCCAGCAGATGGATCAGCACAAGATTGACACGGTCGACAAACGCATGCTTGTTCTGCAAAAAGAGATAGCCGATCGAGACTACCAGCAGCAGCAGTATCGCGATCAGATACAACCGATATGTTTTCATGACTTACGCCGATCCTTTTACATCTGCACAGAGACTTTTTCAAAGCTCTATTATATCATTTTTTTTAATATTACATGATTTTGATATAGGCATATCCCTCGCGCTGCAGATCGATTACTTTGATGACGCCCGCAGGGGTCACTTTGACAAAGTCGGAGAGCTGCTCTTTTTTAACCTTTTTCTTTTTCATCGTATTTTGACATGCGAAGAACTTGATGTTGTCTCCGCCGGTAAGCTGCAGGTTTTTAAACCGCGCCGCCGTCCCGGCACCCGTGGGGCCGCCTTTTTTGAGGTAGGGTTTTTTCGCAAACCCGGTGCCTTTGAAATCTTTCATCAGGTATTGCAGACATGGTCCCAGTGCCACGACATCGATCTCATACTGAATCAGGTTCTTGTTGTAGTATTCGATCGCATTGTTGAGTGTGTTCAGCATCAGATGTATCCGCTTTGGCTGTGGAAAATCACACTGATAGACCACTTTGACCACATCCTCTTCCTCTTCGTCCGCCCACACCGGCAATGCAATACTCAGTATCAGTGCCATAATCACATATTTTGTTATTTTCATTTTTTATCCTTTATATTGTTATGTTAAAAAGCCGCAGTCAGCTGCAGCGCGATTCGATCGCCCATTTTGTCCAGGACTTTTTGCGCTTTGGCATTTCCCGGCGCTTTGGCATCGCGAAACATGTAGTTGAAATCCAGACGTGTCGGCCCCCTGAATCGATAGGAGCAGCCAAGAGTCGTCGTTTTGAATTGTCGCTCGCCCTTTTTGTCGTTGGTGAGACGGTTGAGGTAGTCGTATCTTCCAAACACTTCCACTTTTTTAGGCAGTACTTCGTATTGGAGATTGACATATCCGCCATCTGCTTCGTTTTCATCTCCGACGGCAAACTGAAACTGCCAGTTGGTTTTGAGAGGATCGGGGTCGACATCTTTGGCACCTGTAAAGATCATCCCTTTGGCTTTCATATATTCGGCTTCGAAGCGGATCCCGTGTTTGTAGTATGTCATCCCCACTCCGTAGCGCTTGCGGTTGGCATCGATCAGGTGAGACCCGGTATCGTCGGTGGAGAGCAGGTGGCGTTTCCCTTTTTGGCCCCATACATAAAACTTCATACACTCGGTAAAGTACCCGCGTCCTCCATAGGTCTCTTCAAGGGCCAGATAACCGTAATGTGTCTCCTGTCGGTTGGAACTGCTGTAGGAGATCCCCTGTCCGTTACCGTACATATAGGCGTAGGTGAGCGTCCATGCCTCTTTGATCGGTATCGCATCGAAGATCTGCACACCGGTATCTCTGAAAGCACCCACGGGCTTATCGACTTCGGTCGTCGTGTAATGCACAGTCGAAGCGCCTCCTGCAGCGGCACCTTGTTGTGCGTCACCCACATGTGTCGCAAAACGTTCCAGCAGCTGCTGTCCGGTCATGGTCGTAAATTCGACATAGGGCGAGACGAATACCGCTTGCAGACCTTCTTCACTTCCGGGGTACTTGAACATACCCGCACGTATTTTGGCATAGGGGATGTGTTTGAGTGTTACCGATGCATCGGTAAAATAGGTCGCCACTTCCTTGTGCCCCGCCAGATTGTTTACACCGTTGTTTGCAAATTCGGTCATGAAAAAATAGTTGACTTTGTTTTCACTGTCTGCCATACCCCGCAGTGCAAGTCTGGCACGGAAGAGATCGAACCCCTTCTGACCGCTGAGATCGGGGTTGAGCAGGGAAAAAGGCGTCTTAGTTTTCCCGTCGGGAGCGATCAGCACATCACCCAGATCCTGTTTATAGTTTGCCTGTATAAATCCCCATACTTTTGGCTTTTTGCTGCGGTAAGGCACCTTGACACCCATCGGTGCTACAGTTTCGGGCTGTGTACCTTGCAGCATCAGCCAGTTCGCACCCTGGATTTCGCTGCCACCCATCATCAGTGTCAGGCCTGCGAGGCCCATTTTCAAATTCCTCTTCATGTCGTTCCTTTTTAAAAGATAAACGCACTTTACAGCAAGAGTGAAAATGAAATGAAAAAAAGTGTTGCGTGCAGTGCCCCTCCCTGAAGAGAGACTACACATGCAGTGCACGTTAGCTGAATATAATCGAATCCTCTGAATAAATTTGCTGATCGAACAACATCTGCAGCGGCAGACCGTTTGAGAGAAGTGCATTATTCAGAGGATTCAATCACCAATACCATCTTTGAAAGGATCATAGATGCGAGAAAACAGAGTCAAAGACCC
>JANTHT010000181.1 GCA_024762235.1 Sulfurospirillum sp. | reverse complement strand
AGCAACTGTCGTGTCCCCGCACTCTCGCCGAGACGATGGGGCAGAACATAGATCTTTTTACCCAGCTCCAGTGCGATCTCGGCGCTGCGCATCGTGCCGCTGTCCGCATCGGCCTGGGTGATGATCAGAAACTCTCCCAGCGCCACGACGATGCGGTTGCGTACCACGAAGCTGTACTTCGTCGCACGGGTACCCTCCGGATACTCACTCAGCGCCAGCGCATGCTGCCAGATATTTTCTATCAGTTTTGCATTGACTTTAGGGTAGATAATATCGAGGCTGTTGGCCATGACGGCGATCGTGTTCGGGTAGGCAGCCTGATGGGCCAGAGCATCGACACCCATCGCGGCACCGCTGACGACGGCGTACCCTCTCTGCGCAAAAGCGGCGGCGATCTGCCGGGTCATCTCTTTGGTATAGGCGATCGGTCGTCGGGTCCCTACGATCGATACGAGCGGTTTTTGCAACAGCGCCGGGTTACCTTTGCAGTAGAGCATGTCGGGTCTGTCCGGCAGGATATCCAGCGCCTCCGGCAGGGTCTCGAGTCTCTGGATCTGCATCATCGGTAGAGCGCGTCTATCGTCACGACGCGTACCCCCTTAAGCAGTGGTTTGGCACGCATGAGCGCCTCGAATGTCGCAGGTCTGGGATGGCAGATGGCGATGGCGACCTGATGTGCTTTGGCATAGGCAACGCTCTCGCGCAACTGCTTCAGGATCGCGTCGACATTGTCCACATTGTCGAGAAAGACATTGCGCGAGAGGACACGACACCCATGCAGTTTTCCTATCTGACACGCTTTGGTCGTCGGTGCCGTACGACTGTCGACAAAACGGATACCGTACTTCTGCAGGGCACAGAAGAGCCTGTCCATCGCTCTGGCATCGGAGGTAAATTTGCTGCCGGTATGGTTGTTGATCGCGCACAGGTGCGGAAAGTCATGTTTGATGGCTCTGATCCTCCGTTCGATCGTACGAAGCGAATCGCCGGTTTTGAGGGTGTTCTCCTCCTCTTTGGGATAGTGAAACGCCTCCATCGGTGTATGGATCATGTAAGAGGCGAACATCCTGGCCACTTTCCGGGTATCCGGATGCTCCTGTGTCACAGGAAAAATAGATGGGGTCACTTTGAAAGGAAGCCTTTTGATCATCTCCCCCTGCTCGACGGAGCGTATATCATCCATGATGATGACCAGCCGCGGCGATCCCCGGTAGCGCTTTTTGGTTTTGAGCTCTTTGTGAGGTGCTTTTGGAGAGACCGGCTTTGTCGCTTGAGCTTGCTCTTTTTGATGCGCCGGAGGCGGTGAGACTTTCGGCGGCACTTTACAGACCGATGTGAGATTCGCTTCGCTGAGATTTTCCTCCTGCTGCGGGAGCCTCTGTACCTTTTTGGCACGGAGAAAATCCTCTATCTCGGAAGCGACAGATTTGTAGTTTTTGTCGAGTGTACGGTTGTTCTCATGCAGCACCGCATTGATGTCGGCCACACTGGTGTTGGAAGCAGGAACGGGAGCCGGCTCTGATGGGGGTGTTACCCGTTTAGCAGATGCAGCGGAGAGGGTACCCGACATATTGCTCTCAACGCTCTCATCTGTCGGCGTAAAGCGTAACTGCACAGCCACCAGAAAGAGAGAGAGCACAGCTACGACGACCAGCACTATCGCGGTAAGAGTACGTTTCATCTACCGCTTATTTGTCGAGTTGGATCTCTATTTCCAGCATATCGACGTTTTGGTTGTTCTCGGTTTTGATCTGGATGTCGCGTACCTGGGTATACTTCTTGATCACTTCCAGCAGATCACGCTTGAGGTCGTCCAGATAGGGGACGGCGCAGTCGGCCCTCTCGTGGGCGAGCATGATCGTCAACCGATCTTTCGCCTTGCTGGCGGAATCGTTACGCTTGCTACCGAATATCCGCTCGAAGAGTGTCATCCGAAGAGCCTTTTCAAAAACCCTTTTTTTTCTGTGATATCCATAAAAGGCACCTCTTCTCCCAGCACACGGCGGGCGATATTTTTATAGGCCTGGGAAGCGGGAGCATTCTCTTTATAGTAGATCGGTTCACCTTCGTTGGTCGCGGTGATGATATTTTCATCTTCGGGGACGATCCCGATCAGCGGCAGCGCGAGAATGCTCAGGACATCTTCGACGCTGAGCATGTTGCCTCTGTCGACCATCTCCTGTTTGATACGGTTAATGACGACATGCTTTTGCACCTCTTCACCCGCTTTCGCTTTTTCACTCTTGGCATCGATGATCCCGATCACCCGGTCGGCATCCCTGACGGCGGAGACATCCGGGGTGGAGACGATGATCGCACGATCGGCCATGAAGATCGAGTGTTCGAAACCGCTCTCGATACCCGCGGGAGAGTCGAGCAGAATCATATCGAACTCTTTTTTCAGTTCATCGAGCAGCTTCGCCACTTTGTCACGGTCGAGAACATTTTTGTCACTGGTCTGTGACGCGGGGAGAAAATAGAGATTTTTGGCTCTCTTGTCGTTGATCAGCGCCTGGGAGAGGTTACATCTGCCTTCCATCACATCCACCACATCGTAGACGATGCGATTCTCCAGCCCCAGAATCATGTCGAGATTGCGCAGTCCGATATCGAAATCGACCGCGACGACCTTTTTTCCTGTCTGTGCCAGTCCGACGGCAAGATTTGCGGAGAGTGTCGACTTTCCGACACCCCCTTTACCCGATGTAACAGTGATTACTTCTCCCATGGATGTCCCTTCTTCTCTGTGATGATTAGTTTTTGTCCTGATCGATGATCTTGTTGGCGGTGATCCACGGCATCATCTCTCTCAGTTTCGCACCCGTCTTTTCGATCAGAGAGGCTTTTGCATTGTTTCTCTCGGCATTCATGCGCGGATAACCTGTCATACCTTCAAGTACGAAATCTTTGGCGAACTTACCGTTCTGGATCTCTTTGAGAATCTCTTTCATCGCCTTTTTACTCTCTTCATTGATAACTCTCGGACCGCTAACATAGTCGCCATACTCCGCTGTGTTGGAGATGGAGTAGCGCATGTTGGCGATACCACCCTCATACATCAGATCGACGATAAGTTTAAGTTCATGCAGACACTCGAAATACGCCATCTCGGGCGCATATCCCGCTTCTGTCAATGTCTCGAAACCGGCCTGAACCAGTGCCGTCGTACCACCGCACAATACCGCCTGCTCACCAAAGAGATCAGTCTCTGTCTCATCTTTGAAGGTGGTGTAGATGATACCCGTTCTACCGCCGCCGATCGCACTCGCGTAGGATTTGGCCAGTTCGAGCGCATTGCCGCTGGCATCCTGCGCAACCGCTACGAGATCGGGGATACCGCCGCCTTTGACAAATTCGCTGCGTACGGTGTGGCCCGGTGCCTTGGGTGCAACCATGATACAGTCGATCCCCTCAGGTGGTACGATTTGTCCGTAAT
>JANTHT010000180.1 GCA_024762235.1 Sulfurospirillum sp. | reverse complement strand
AATCTGTGTTACAATATATCTATGCAAAATGTCAAAGATTTACTCAACCCACCTTCGACCGACTTCTGTATGCTCGACTATGAGTGCGCCTATCTTCCTGAAAAAAAAGTACGGATGTTCTATAAATATGTTCTGGAGTCATCTTCCCAGTTTAACAGCGCTGTCGTGCAGCGGGGTTGGAGACGCTTTGGGAGGTACTATTTCCATCCTATATGTGAAGGATGCGATGCCTGCAAAAGCCTCCGTATCGACGTCGAAAACTTTAAACTTTCAAAATCACAGAAAAAAGCGAAAAAGCGAAACAGTGATACGCGTATCATCATACAGAAACCGACGATGAGTCAGATGCACATCGATCTCTACAATAAATACCATGATTTCAAATCACATAAAGACGGCTGGAAGCAAAAGGGAATCAGTTACCGGGAATATCGTGAAAATTTCGTTGACGGTGCCTATGACTTCGGCAAAGAGGTGCTTTATATACGCGACGATAAGTTGATCGGCGTTGACCTCATCGATATCATCGAGGACGGTATCAGCGCCATCTATTTCTATTATGATCCGGATTATGCCAGATACTCACTGGGTACCTACTCTCTGCTCTATCAGATCGAGCTGGCGAAGATACTGGGGTTGAAATGGATCTATCTGGGATACTGGGTGGACGGATGTAAAGCTTTCGCCTATAAACCCAACTTCAAACCGCAGCAGATACTCGATGGATTTGCTGCACCCGAAGAGCCATTCGAATGGCAAGAATGGGAAGGGCCTCTTAACAGTTGTGACACTTAACGATAGTCGTGGATGTTGATATCGGTTTTGATCACTTTGGCCGGTACACCCGCGACGATCGTATTGTCCGCAACATCACGGATCACGACAGCGTTGGCACCGACGATACAGTTGTTACCGATTTTGACCGGTCCGATCACTTTTGCACCCGGTGCTATTTCGCAATTGTCCCCGATCACCGGCACTTCATATTTTTTCGAAGTCCCACCGATGACGACACCCGGACCGATCAGTACATTTTTGCCAATCACTGCGCGATCATGAATGACTGTACCGACACCGCCATATCCTATCTGAGATCCTTTGCCGATCTTCGCACCCAGCGAAATCTGACATCCGAAAAGCAGACGCACGAAAATGATATTGATCAACTTGGGCAACACAGGTATTCCAAGATTGTGCAAGTACAGCGCGAAGTAGTAGATATGGAGGACGATACGACTCATGATCTTTTCCTTGTTCTCTTTTTCAAGATTTACATATTCAATCTATCAACAGGTAGATCGGTAGGAAAACAATTTTACTTAGAGACTTTACCGATCTTTTTTTCAACTGAGGCTATTTTGGTTTTCATCCGATCGGATTTGCCCTGCCGGATATCGAGTTTCAACGAGGAGTAGACACGTTCACACCCCTCCAGACAACCATAGGCCCGACGTACGACATCCAACGCCTCTTCTAGTGTCTCGGTCTCTACAATCGTACCCATCGGCGTCAACTGATAAGTGTGACCGCTTCCGTCGATCATCGCGATAATTTTGCTCACATTGGAAGAGACACTCGCCCCTTCACGACAATCGTCAGATGTCGGAAACATCGAAAACTCCAGTAAAACACTCATGTTACCACCCCATAATAAGAAAAAATGATGAAAGAAAATAGTCCATGACAAAAACTGTCATGGCACCGAGCACAACGGCATTGGTTGTCGCCTGCCCCACACCTCTGGCGCCACCCCTTGCATTGTATCCTATATACGTTCCGATCGCAGAAATCAGGAAACCGAAAATAAACCCTTTGGAGACACCTGTGTAGATATCGCTCAGATCGAGATACATGTTGATCGTCTGGGTATATTCTATCTCATTGATACCCAGTGCATAGATCGAAACGAGATAGGCACTCGCAGCACCCATCGCATCGAAAACCAGGATCAGTATGGGCAGAGAGATCGTCGTCGCTACGACACGCGGGATGATCAGATACTGTTTGGAATTGACAGCCAGTGTATCGAGCGCATCGATCTGCTCGGTAACACGCATCGTACCCAACTCTGCCGCCATCGCACTGATGGCACGCGATGTCACCATAAGACCCGCGAAAACCGGACCAAGTTCCCTGAAAATCGAAAGCACGATAGGATACCCCATCATATTTTCGGCACCAAATTCATGAAATCCCTGATAGAGCTGCACCGCCTCGACCATCCCGGTAAAAATACCGGTAAATATGATCACGCCGCTGGAGCCTACACCGACGATCACCATCTGTTGCAAAATCTCTTTGATGCGCCAGGGCCTGCGAAAATAGAGTGGGAGTATATGCACCTCAAAAAGAGCAAAACGTCCCCAGTTTTTTACAATATCTAAAAACCAGAAGTAAATTTTGCCAATAGTTGCAAAAAAATTTTCTATAGCGGACATCTGCACACAAACCTTTACTCATCTACACATAAATGGAAATTTTAGCTAACTTTTGGAAAAAATATAAACTTTTTTGAAAAGTGTACGATATTGCCTATAACCAAACGCAAGTTATCGATTCAATGATAACAAAAGAAAGGAAAATCATGGCTGAAGCAACAGAGAATGTCGAAGTAGCAGAGAAAAAGAGCGGAGGTTCCAATCTCCTTTTGATCATCATCGCCACAATGCTCGCGCTCATGCTTATAGGTGGCGCGGCAGGCGCTTACTTTTTACTGAGTGAAGATGAAGTGATCGCAGATGCCAACAGTGCGAAGCAGTCACAACAGGTACAGGAAACACCGGCAGCAAAAGCATCTGCCGCTACGGCACACACTGTACGCAAATCAGATTACACACAGATAGGACAGATGTATCCTCTCGATCAGTTCATCGTCAATCTCTTCAGTGAAGACGGCAGCAGATACCTCAAGGCAACGATGAACCTGGAGATGAGCGTACCGGAACTCGCAACCGAACTCGATGCCAAAAAACCGCTGGTCCGCGATATCGTCATCAAAGCGCTGTCAGCGAAATCGTATGAGGAAATCAGTACCATTGCCGGTAAAGAGAATCTCAAAGACGAAATTGTCGAAAATGTCAACGCTGTCCTCAAAGATGGCAAGATCAACAACGTCTTCTTCACCGATTTCGTCATACAGTAGGCCCTATGGTAGGAATAGATATCGTCGAAATAGCACGTATCGAGCAGATGATGGAAAAAAACGGAGAGCGCTTTCTTGCGCGCTTTCTGTGCGACGAAGAGATCGCCCTGGTGCATGCATCCCAGAGTATCGCCGGTTTCTACGCTGCCAAGGAAGCTGTTGCAAAGGCCCTTGGCTGCGGTATCGGCAAAGAGTGCGGCTTCTTTGACATCCGACTCCATAAGGATGAAAAAGGCGCTCCCTGGTTCACCCTCTCCCGAAACGTTGCCGAAAAGTTCGGTATCACTGAAACGGCACTCTCCATCT
>JANTHT010000179.1 GCA_024762235.1 Sulfurospirillum sp. | reverse complement strand
CGGGACGAGGATGAGATCGAGATTTTCGTCATTGCCGCCATGCCTTAAAAAGGCGTCTCGGGCACCCTCTACCAGTCTGTCTGTGATGATGTGATTAAATCTTGCATTGATGATGGCGACTTTTTCGTCACCGTTGAGTGATAATTTCCCCTCAATAATATTCATGAAGTTCCTTGATGTTCTGAGTATTTGACTATTTTACCGAAAATTTCTCTAAAGTTAACAGCGCATCTTTGTAGAGCGGTTCGTCGATAAAACCGTACTTTTCGTCCATGAAGCCGCTGATGTTCTGTGCCGCCATCTCTTCGAAGCGCTTTTTGATATATTCGGCACGCGCTTTTGCCTCGGGTGTGTGTGCGAAAACTTCGTTCGCGATCGTCACCTGAGCGGGACCGAGGCAGCTTTTGCATGTGTAGCCCATCTCCCGTTCCATCTCACACCACGCGCGATATGTCGCGGTATCATGATACTCCTGGTAGGTGAAGCCGATCGGATAGAAGCCTGCGATGCGGCAGTCGATGAGAAAGCGAGTCAGCAGATAATGGATGGTGGGGTTTTGCAGGCGGAGCAGGGCATGCGGAAGGCCGAGGGAGTTGAGCATGTCCATCACCCCCAGTGAGGCGCACTCCACGCGTTCGGTGACTCTCAGTCTTGTGAGGTTTTCGAGTGCCTCTTTTGTTTCGATGGAGAGGTGCAGCTTGATCTGCGGATCGAGGATATCGAGTGCTTTTTGGACATCTTCGGGTGTGCGGATTTTTGCGACACGGATCGAGTCCGGGAGGACGCGGTTGAGCAGCATGATCTCCTCCCTGCCTCCTTCGTCGATCGGATTGACCCGCACGACGATACGGGAACGGCTCTCCCTGAGGTGAGAGATGAATACCGCTGCAAGGAGCAGGGCGCGTCTCTTCATCTGCGGGGCGACGCCGTCTTCGAGGTTGATGACGACGATCCCGGCATCGAGATCGTCGATGCGGTTGAGGTGTTTGAGTTTGAGGGGATTGAGCATCATCGCCGATCTGGGTTGTGAAACCTCTGCTTTCTTCCGTGACGGGGTGGCGATCCTCTGCTCCAGTGCCGCTTCGTCCATCGTTTCAAAAGGTGTGATATCTTCAAAAATCATCGCTTCTCTTTTATGCAAAAATAATTTGCTATAATAATAGCATAAAGGATAAAAAATTGGACAGAGTGATTGAGAGTATAGATGCCTATCTGAAAGATCTGGAGAAGGAGATGCTGCGCATCGTCGACGATCAGTCGATTCCGCTGGCGGAGAAAAACAGGCTGATGGAGCCGATCGCCGATACGAAAAAGGTGCTGGTGCAGACCAAAGCGGCGCTGCATGAGATCAGAAACAAAGAGTATGTCGCCGGATGCGGCATGCACAAGATGCGATAAGGAGCGTCCGTGACAGCGCAACAGATGTTCAGAGAGATGTTTCTCATGCAACAGAAGCTCAACGACGAGACCAACGGCGAAGACTGGGAGAAAGGATACAACAAACATGGCCGTATCATCAACTGGCGGCGCTGTATCTACATGGAGTGTGCGGAGCTGATCGACAGTTTCAACTGGAAACACTGGAAAGATATCGACACGCCGCCCGACTGGGACAATATCACGATCGAGCTGGTCGATATCTGGCACTTTGTCATGAGTCTGGGGCTGGAGTACTACAAAAACGAGAATCTTGGAAGTGTCGACGATATCGTCAGGGAGTTGACTGACTCACAATACTACGATGCTTTCTGTCTCGAACCGGAGCGTCCGGATGACAATGATGCGCTGCTCATCGTCAGCGTGATCGAACACTTCATGAGAGATGCCCTCGATGCGAAGCCTTTCTATAAACTGAGTGACGACTTTTTCGAATCGGCACTGCAGTGCGGGCTCAATATCGATATCCTCTACAAATACTATGTCGCCAAAAATGTGCTCAACAAGTTTCGACAGGACAACGGTTACAAAGAGGGGAGTTACAAAAAAGTGTGGAATGGCAAAGAGGACAACGTCGTCCTGATGGAGATGCTCGAAAATGGGCCGATGGGGATCGAAGCGATCTATCTGGCGCTTGATGAAGCGTACCGCCGACTGCCATGACGTTTGCACGTATCTTTAAAAAGAGCCTTTCCGACTTTAAATCGCCCTATTTTCTGGGACTTTCGCTTCTGCCGTTTGTAGTGATCTTCGCGCTTTTCGGGTATCTGTGGTTCGGGTATGGCGGCGATCTGCTCACCCAGGTGCAAGCTTCGCTTGATGCGGGGCAGGTGCCGTTTCTGGACGCCGCCAAACACCCCTGGCTGACATCGATTCTGACATTTTCTCTCTTCAAGTGGCTTTTTACGCTCTTTTTCTATCTGGTCGGTATCGTTGCGGTGGTATTGCTCTCCGTCGTGATCGCGGCGGTAGTGATCGGATTCTTCACCCCGGCGATCGTCAGGAAGATCCGGGACAAACACTATCCTGACTTTCGCTTTACCAACGACGACTTTACACTCATGGCGACGATCCCCTGCTACATAAAAATCGGCCTGGGATTTCTGGTGCTCAGTTTGATAGCGTTGCCGTTCATGTTTATCCCTGCGGTCAACTTCGTGGCGATCAACATCCCTTTCTACTACCTTTTTCACAACTTCATGCTGCTCGATGTCGGCTCGAACATCGTCAGCAAAGAGGCGTTTAAAAAGTTGACCAAAAAGTACAAAGCGCTCTTCCGAAGTACCACAGCGACACTCTACGGCATCTCGCTGATACCGGTGCTCGGTGTCTTCCTGCAGGTTTTTTACGTCATCGTTCTGGCGCACGAATTTTTTGAAAAGGCGATCGAGGAGCGGGTGTGAAGATCCTCATACTCTCTCTGGCGCTGCTCTTTCTGGCGGAGGCGAAGGGGCTCGACTTTCGTCAGATACTGACGCTCAAGACGGTTAAAAATGTCGCGTTACAGTACCCCAACAAAAAGGGTGAAACGCTCGAAGATACGGCGATGGCGATCTGCCTGGCGGAGACGAGCGGGGGCAAGGTGAAGTGGGGAGACAAACAGCTCCTGCGTCGCGGGATCAAGCAGGCTTCCTACGGTATCATGCAGGTACGTCTGCAAACAGCCCGTTTTGTTGCGAAAAAATATAACCTTCTGGATATACGCATGATGAGCGATACGCAGATCATCACGAAGATGATGCATGATACGATCTTCAATGCGAAGATCGCCGTACTCTACCTCGTCTATCTGAGCGATAGTTCAAAGAGTTATTTCGAAGCGGTGAGCCGCTACAACGGCGGACGGGTCAACTACCCCTACTACAACAAAGTACAGCGCTGTCTGAAAATAATCAGACGGCACGGACTATAGGAGTCTGTCGGATTCCTAGGCCGCGCCTTTGATCTCCAGCAACAGCAGATCCTGACACATCGTGATATACTCCATGATGATATTTTGCGCTTCGAGTGTCGGATAGATGTTGAGAAC
>JANTHT010000178.1 GCA_024762235.1 Sulfurospirillum sp. | reverse complement strand
AGTGCGATGTCATCGACGGCGATAATAACGATCCCGTACCCTTCGACATCCCCTTTTGCGTAGGCTCTTTCATGATGCGTGAGGTTGTGTTGATCGATATACATGCGCATTTTGGCTTCAAAATCCGTTGCGATCACGGTGATATCTGTAGTGAAATCGAGCAGTTTTTCGATCTTTTCCGTAGCGATCTTGCCGCCGCCGACAATCAGGATGGGAGTGTTGTCGAGTTTGAGAAATGCGGGAAAGTAGTGCATGATGTTATGGTAGCGAAACTTTGGTATAATCGCAACAAAATGTAACGTAAGGCAAACGATAACGATGAAAAAACTCTATCTTATGCGACATGCGAAATCGGACTGGAACGGCTACTATGTGACCGACTTCGAGCGGGGGCTCAACAAGCGGGGGCTGAAAGCGGCACCGCTGATGGGAAAAGTGCTTCACAAGAGGGGCATAAAGCCGGACCTGATCGTCTCCAGTCCGGCGACACGGGCGAAGATGACGGCGGAGCTGGTCGCTGAAAAGCTCCGCTACCCCAAAGAGAAGATCCTTTATGACGAACGTATCTATGAAGCGGGTGTAGCTGAGTTGCTGGAGGTGATCCATACTTTACCTGAAAATGTGGACGAAGTGCTTCTGGTAGGGCACAACCCCGGCATGACAGCCCTGATCAACACGCTTGGCGACATGGGGCTGGAGAACCTGCCGACTGCGGGTGTGGTCGGGATGGTGTTCGATGTGGAGAGCTTCATCGACATCGCACCGCACAGCGGCGAGGTACTCTTTTATGACTATCCCAAAAAACAGAAAGAGCATACCTGATGGCGTTGCTGGATCTGATCGGCGTCTCGAAGGCGTATGAGAGTAAAAAGATTCTGGACGGCATCGACTTCAGCATCCGTGAGGGGGAGCGTGTCGCGATCATCGCCAAAAACGGCGGCGGCAAGTCGACACTGATGAAGATCTGCATGGGGGTGCTCGACTTCGACGACGGTCGACGTATCGTGCAAAACGGCGTTCGCATCGAAATGCTCGATCAAAATCCGCAGTTCACGGAGGGGGTCAGTGTCAAAGAGGCGATCGAAAACGAACTGAAAGCGCTCAAGGCGGCCAGAGAGCGCTACGACTTGCTTAGCATGCAGCTGGCGGAGGATTTTGAGAACAAGGCGCTGGTCGAAGAGCATGCGCAGCTGGGCACTTTTCTCGATACGCACAATGCCTGGAGTCTGGATGACAAAGTGGAGCGGATACTGCAGGAGTTCCAGCTCAAGGCGTATGAAAATCGGCCGGTGGCGATGCTCAGCGGCGGGGAGCAGCGGCGCGTCGCACTGGCGGGTCTGCTGCTCAAGAAGCCCGATATCCTGCTGCTGGATGAGCCGACCAACCATCTCGATGTCTATATGGTCGAGTTTCTGGAGCAGTATCTGCTGCGCGAAAAGTTCACGCTCCTTTTCATCTCGCATGATCGCTACTTTCTGGACAATATCGCCACCCGTTCGGTGGAGATCGAAGAGGGAAAACTGCGCTCTTTCAAAGGTGGATACAGCGACTATATCCGTCAGAAAGAGGCGCTGCTGCAGTCGATGCAGAAGTCGCATGAGACACTGCTGAAGCTGCTCAAATCGGAGGAGGAGTGGCTCAACCGCGGTGTCAAGGCCAGGCTAAAGCGTAACGAGGGGCGCAAACAGCGTGTCATGCAGATGCGCGAAGAGGCGAAGAAGAACCCTTCGGTCATCCGCCGCATGAAGCTGGAGCTTGAGCGGGAGAAGAAGAGTTTTCAGAACGAAAAGATGCTCAACCGTAAAAAGATGCTCTTCGAGATCGAAGATATCTCCATCGCGCTCGGTGGGAAGCGGTTGATCGATCACTTTTCACTGCGGATTCTGCAGCGGGACAAGATCGCGATCGTCGGAAAGAACGGTGCGGGAAAATCGACACTGCTGAAGATTTTGCTGGGAGATGTGAAGCCCGACAGCGGGAAGGTGAAGCGGGGAGACTTTACGATAGGCTACTTCGACCAGCAGCGTGCGATGCTCGACGACGACAAGAGCCTGATAGAGACATTTTGTCCCAACGGCGGCGACCGTGTCGATGTGCGCGGCAAAAACTTGCATGTCTACGGCTATCTGAAAAACTTTCTCTTTCCCAAAGAGCATCTGGACAAGAAGGTCGGTGTGCTCAGCGGCGGGGAGAAGAACCGTGTGGCGCTGGCGCTGCTCTTTACCAAAAAGTACGACTGTCTGATCCTCGACGAACCGACGAACGATCTGGATATCGCGACGATCAATATCCTCGAAGAGTATCTGCAGAGTTTCGACGGGGCGTTGATCTTCGTTTCGCATGACCGTTACTTTGTCGACAAGATTGCGCAGAAGTTGCTGATCTTCCGCGGTGAGGGGCAGGTGGAGGAGAGTTATCAGAGTTACAGCGAGTATCTGGAGATCGAGAAGGAGCTTCGGGGACTGGAGGATTTTTCCAGGGCGATGGAGGAGAAGCCGAAGGAGGAGCCCAAACGGGAGAGAAATCGCTCTGTGAAGCTGAGTTACCGTGAAAAGATGGATTATGAGGCGTTGCCTGCGAAGATGGAGGCGCTTGAGGAGAAGATCGAGGCTTTGAACGGGTGTTTGTCGGATCCGGCCTGTTATCAGGAGCGGGGGTTGCAGGCGCTGCATGAGGAACTGCAGGATGCTGAGGCGGCGTATGAGGAGATGGTGGAGCGGTTTCTGGAGATCGAGGAGAAGATTGAAACTTTGGGGATTACTGTTTGAGACAACACGCATTGATGTATGTGGTTTCATACAGGAGAGTTTGATTTTTTCCTTCGGATCGTGAAGATTGTTTTTAAAAATACAAAACTCGCTTCGCTCAGACAGTTGTATTTTTGCCTGACGGCACAAAACAATCTTCACTAAAAATCAAAATCCTTTCTTCAACCACATACATCAATGCGTGTGCCGCCAATCAACAATAATACGTTATAATCAGACATAGTTAAAAAACTATATGTAGTAGGTAAATAAGAGGCTCAGACCGAAGGGAGGATTTGTCCTCTTATTTCCCTACTACATATAGTCTGTAATAACATAACGAATGAGAGGATAAAATGAAAGTACTATTGATCAAAGATGTCAAATCTCTCGGTAAAGCGGGTGAGATCAAAGAGGTGAAGGATGGTTACGGGCAGAATTTTCTGATCGCAAAAGGGTTTGCGAAGCTGGCGACTGAGGAAGTGATCGAAGCGTGGAAAAAAGAGCAGGAGGAGATGAAGAAGCGTGAGGCGGAGGAGATCGCACGTCTGAAAGAGATCGAGCAAAAACTGGGGGAGATCAAACTCGTGATCAAACACAAACTGGGTGCGAACGGCTCTCTCTACGGTGCGGTGACGAAAGAGGAGATTGCCGAAGCGTTGAAGGCGCAGGAAGGGATTGAGATCGACAAAAAAGCGATCGAGATCGACAAGCCGATCAAGACGACGGGTAGTTTCGACATCTCCGTCAAGCTCGGGCATGGGATTCATGCGCATATGAACGTAGAGATCGTGGGAGAGTAGATGTTTCACGCGACAACGATACTGGCATGCAAGGGAGAGAAGAAAGCGG
>JANTHT010000177.1 GCA_024762235.1 Sulfurospirillum sp. | reverse complement strand
GACAAGGGTGTCGACACCGCTTCCGGTGAACACCAGTTTCTGATAGATCCGTGCTTCGGCCGCGGTGGCGATAAAAAGAAGGAGCCATACCGTTACCAGAAATCTACAGATCTGTCTCAATCTCTCTGCCTCGCTTCTTTAATCTTATTTAAATATCTTAACAAAATAATAATATATTTCGGATATATTCAGATCAAGGGAGGCAGATTGGCTCCAGTTCACTTTTGCTATCAGCTTGCCTGAGAGTCTCGTATAAAATGTTTGCAGGCATCCCTGGAAAGTATCACTGCTTGCGCACTGCGATTCCCTGCTTTCGCATGCGATACTGTTCCTGATCCTCATTCCAAAACGTTTCACTGGCAACTATCTCCCATCCCTTTGAAAAAAAAGTTTCGAGTTCTCCTTTTTGCAGAAGGTAATCCGGGTTGGTGCTTTGCTTCTCATTTCCGGGGTCGTCCATATAGGTTTCGACAATCATGATACCATGCCGCTTCAACGCCGCTGCACTTCTCTGGATCAGGGCTCTGTCCAAAAAGTTGGTGATCACGATCAGGTCGTAACGGTCGGAAGCAGGAGTGAAGTGATCCAGATCGGATTCAATGCACCGTACTTTTGCAGGATCGACTTTCAGTGCCAGTTTCGCAAGTGCCACATCGGAGATATCGACTGCATCGACATGAAACCCCTGTTGACTTAGGAAGAGCGTATGGCGACCGCCCCCGCATGCCAGATCGAGTGCCTCCTTTCCGGGCGCTTCTCTATAGAAACGGGCCACCAGCGCACTCGGCGCTCTGGATGCGAGCAGGTCGGGCATCTCAGAAAACTTCCGGTTCCACTTCTCTCTGTCCCGCGCCGCCACTACGAGACCTCCATCCCCAGCTCCTTGCGCAGAAACTTGCCGGTATAGGAGCCGCTCTTTTCAGCATTGTTGGCAACTTCCAACGGCGTTCCGGTATCGACGATCAGACCACCCTTGCTTCCGCCTTCCGGACCCATGTCGATGACGTAGTCGGCATTTTTGATCACATCGAGATTGTGTTCGATCACCAGCACCGAGTTGCCCAGATCGGTCAGATGGTGCAGTACCTGTACCAGTCTGTCGACATCGGCGAAGTGGAGTCCGGTCGTCGGTTCATCCAGGATGTAGAGGGTATTTCCGGTATCGTTTTTGCTCAACTCCTTGGCGAGTTTGATCCGCTGCGCCTCACCGCCGCTGAGCGTTGTGGCGTTCTGCCCCAGTGTGATATACCCCAGCCCCACATCCTGCAGGGTCTTGAGTTTCTGGTGTATTTTGGGCACCGCCTTGAAGAAGAGCATCGCTTCGTCGACACTCATCTCGAGCACTTCTGCGATATTTTTCCCCTTGTAGAGCACTTCGAGTGTCTGTGCGTTGTAGCGTTTGCCATGGCAGGCGTCACACTTGACCTGGATGTCGGGCAGAAAGTGCATCTCGATCTTGATCTCACCCTCACCCTGACACTTTTCACAGCGCCCTCCCTTGACATTGAATGAAAAACGCCCGATCTTATAGCCGCGTATCTCCGCCTCTTTCGTCTTTGCGAAGAGTGCACGGATCTCATCCATCACGCCGGTATAGGTGGCGGGATTGCTTCTGGGGGTACGGCCGATCGGGCTCTGGTCGAGGTAGATTACCTTGTCGAGCTGTTCGAGTCCCAGACACTCGACACCTTCGACCTTTTTCACCTTTTTACTGCGGTTGAGCAACTCTCTGGCAACCGGCAGGAGTGTCTGCAGTATCAGTGAACTCTTGCCGCTGCCGCTGACCCCCGTCACCGCGACCAGATTGGAGAGAGGGATTTTGAGATCGAGATTTTCGATATTGTTGATCGTCACGTTTTTGACTTCGATCCACTTCTCCTGTTTACGCCCCTTGAAGTAGTCGATCTTTTTGCGTCCGTAGAGGTAGTCCGCCGTCAGCGTCTTCGCTTTTCTGAGTTCCTTCAGCGAACCGTTGAAGATCACTTCACCGCCATGTTTTCCGGCTCTGGGGCCGATATCGATGACAAAATCGGCCGCTTCGATCGTCTCTTTGTCATGCTCCACAACGATGACGGAGTTGCCCTTTTGCTGCAGGTTCCTGAGTGTTTTGATCAATTTGAGGGTGTCGCGTTCATGCAGCCCGATACTCGGCTCGTCGAGTACATACATGACGCCGGTCAAACCGCTACCGATCTGCGACGCGATGCGGATACGCTGCGCTTCACCGCCGCTGATCGTCCGCGCGTCACGGCCGAGTGAGAGATAGCCAAGCCCCACGTCGTAGAGGAAAAAGAGGCGCTCGACGATCTCCTTGAGGATCGGTTCGGCAATCAATTTCTGCTGCGGCGTCAGATAGTCGAAATTAGAGGCATCGGCAAAAAAGGCGTAACTCTCCTCGATCGGCATCTGCAGGAAGTCGGCGATGCCGTGCCCCGCGACCTTGACCGCCAGCGAACGTTTCGAAAGGCGGTTCCCTCCGCAGTTGTCACACACCTTTTCGGTCATGTATTCGCCCAGCTCTTTCTCATCTTTGAGCATATCATGCGCGATGCGGATAACACCGGGAAAAGGGCGTACGACTTTGTGGCGCTTCCAGGTAAAGGTTGCATTTTCGACGCCGCCGTGCAGTACCGCCTTCTGCTGATGCTGCGGCAACGCTTCGAAGGGTACCGTCACATCGATCCCCGCCGCTTCGCAGAATCCGAGCAGCAGTTTGAAATAGTACCCCTTGTTGAATCCGTAGAGCAGTTTTACCGCACCCTTTTCGATCGGCAGATGGGGGTCGATCACCTTTTTGAGGTCGAGTGAATAGCGGATCCCAAGGCCGTCGCACACTTCACATGCTCCCTTCGGGGAGTTGAACGAGAAGGAGAGCGGCTCCAGAGGTTCGAAAGAGATTTTACAGTCGAAGCAAGCGAAGTGTTCGCTGTAGTGGATATGCTCTTCGGGATAGTCAATCTCTTTTGCATTCATGATCTCTATTTCGAGCTCGCCGTAACTCTCTTTGAGCGCTTTTTCGACATCTTCGGCTATCCGCTGGCGGTTCTCCTCTTTCACCACGACACGGTCGATCACCACTTTGATCGTATGCTTTTTGGTTTTGCTCAGTTCGATCTCGTCATCCAGACGCACCATCACGCCGTCGATCATCGCCCGTACGTATCCTTTGGCGACCAGCGATTCGAGGAGATCGGAAAAGGTTCCCTTCTTTTCGCGTATCAGCGGTGCCATCATGACGATCTTTGCCCCTTCCGGAAGCTTCTGCACCTGTTCGATGATATCGGCGGCACTCATCTGGGAAATCGGCTTGCCGCACTGATGGCAGTGCTGTTTGCCGACCCGGGCGTAGAGCAGACGCATGTAGTCGTAGATCTCGGTGATCGTTCCCACCGTCGAACGGGGGTTTTTGGAAGTGGTCTTCTGATCGATCGCTATCGCCGGGGTCAACCCTTCGATCTTGTCGACATCGGGTTTGCCGACACGGTCGAGGAACTGGCGCGCGTAGGATGAGAGTGATTCGATATAGCGGCGCTGCCCCTCGGCATAGAGGGTATCGAACGCCAGCGTACTCTTGCCGCTGCCGCTGATACCGGTAATGACGACCAGGCTGTTTTTGGGAATCTC
>JANTHT010000176.1 GCA_024762235.1 Sulfurospirillum sp. | reverse complement strand
TAATACGAAACGCCGCCGCGAGTTCGGTACCGATGGTGTAGTAGTAGTTTCCCCTGAAACGGCCGACATTGGGAATCTCGATGGCGAAATCGACCTCTTTGTTCTCTTCGAGGTACTTTTTCTGCTTATCCGTAATGAGCGCGTAACACATCTCTTCGATCGTTTTGCCGTCGAGTTTGGGGAGGTTCAGCGGGACGAGTTTACCGTCGATGCGTATCTGCGGTTCACTGCGGCTGACGAGGTGGAGGTCGGAGGCCCCGTGTGCGACGATGTTTTTCAGCAGGGTGTTGATATCCATCGCCTGCGGGCGTTCAAGTGTTTCTGTCATATTTGCTCCTAGTCGATTATTTTAGGAACAACGAAGAAACCTCCTTTCGCTTTGGGGGCATGCGCCAAAATCGATTCGATGATTTCCGGATTGTTTTCGGGGGTATCTTCCCGAAACGGCGTACCGCCTTCTATCGTCGAAAAAGAAGCCTCTTCATTGTCCAAATCCAATTCATTCAGATTTTCTACAAAATCGACAATTTTGCCAATCTCTGAAATCATGCTTGCGCGTTTGCTCTCTTCGATCTCCAGCGCGGAGAGCTTTTCGAGTTTGGTCAGCAGCGTATCGTCTATTTTCATCATAAACCTTTAGTTCTTTAATGCACAATGTGCTATATTTTCCGCACTATTATAGCAAAAAAGGATTAACCTTGGGACTAAAAGAGAACGTGGACGCCCTTAAGCAGGAGCTGAGTACCGAAGAGCAGTTTCTGGAGAGTGTGATCAAGGCGGAAGGCTTTTTCAAAAAGTACAAAACCGCGCTGATCGCGGCACTTGTGACAGTGGTTGCAGCGATCGTAATCTATCTGGCTATCGACTATATCCATAACAGAGATCTTGCACAATCGAACCAGGCACTGGCGGCGCTCTTGCAAAATCCGGCCGACGAGAAAGCGCTGAAGCTGCTCAGGGAGAAAAACGAAGCGCTTTACGAGATCTATCGGTTCTCTGTGGCGGCCGGTAGCATGAAAGCGGAGCAACTGGCGGAACTGGCAGGGAAGAGTAAGGATCCCGTTTTGCGTGACCTGGCAACGTATCAGGCGAATGTACTTAAAGAGAGTGCCGAAGGGCTCGATGCCTATAGCCGCAAACAGGATGCGCTGCTTAAAGAGGTGGCCATCCTGGATGAAGCTTACCTCTTTTTCAGTCAGGGCAAAAATGATGAAGCGAGAAAACGTCTGGCACAGATTCCGCTGACATCGCAGCTGCAGGGTATCGTGCAGAGTTTCGCGCACTATCTGAAGTAGGCAGGCAGATGGTATTGAAAACGTTTTCACTCGTTCTGGTGCTGCTTGGCGTGAGCATGCTGGGAGGCTGTACACAGAAAAGTCGTTATGAACCGAAAAAGATAGATACCGAACTCTCGGGTTATCAGAAAGTGACCAAAGGACTCAGGCATGTCGTACGGGAGGGAGGTATCGTCGCAGAAGATACGATCGTCACCAAAAAGAGCGGGGAAATCTCCGGATTGTTGCCGAAAGGATACTTCTTCCTCAACGAAAATGAGGGGAGTGTGATCGTCGCCGACAATGACGGCGATCTGGAGATCGTCGAAAAAGGGTCGGGCAAACCGGTCTTCCGGAAAAAATTCGCACAGCCTGTCGTCAGTGCGACGCGCAAAGGCCGCCTGCTGGCACTGGTGCTGGCGGACAATACCATCATGCTTTACGATATCAAGGCGGACCGGGAGATCTACAGCGAATCGGAAGAGAAGGTGATCGCGATCGATGCACGGGCGGCAAACCCTCTCTTTATCAACGATCTGATCGTCTATCCTACACTCGACGGGCGACTGCTGGTCATGGACAGTAAAACCAAAACGATTCTCAGAGATGTCGCCATCAGTGACAAAGAACTCTTCAACAATGTCATCTTTCTCGAAGTGCATGGCAACATTCTCGTCGCGGCGACCGCTTCCAAAGTGATTGTGATCACCCCCAGGAATATATACACGTACAACGCCAATGTCAAAGACATGCTCTATGTCGGGCACGATATCTACCTCTTCACCAAAGAGGGGAAAGTGATACATCTCAACGAGAAGTTGCAGAAACTGGAAGAGAGCGACTTCGAGTTTGCCAATTTTGTGGCCGTGGCGGAGATGAACGGCAAACTCTACGGCGTCGAAAAGAACGGCTATCTGATCGAGATGGACAGACGGCTCAAAAATGTCAAAGTCAAAGCCCTCGACGAGAAGGTTGAAGCACCGGTGCTGATCGCGAAAGGCAAACTCTATATCGGTGACAAAGAGATACCGATTCAATAGGATGCGTGAAGAGATTTCAGGTGCACTTGAAGCTTTCATGGAGTATGTCACCGTTGTCAAAGGGCTGCGCCCCCGGAGTGTCGAAGCCTATATGCATGATCTGAGGCAGGCGGAGAGGGTACTGGAAAAGCCTCTGGTCACAGTCGGATCGGATGAGATCCTCTCTTTTCTGGCGACGCTGCAAAACCCCCGGACACGCAACCGTAAACTCTCATCGATCAACGCCTTCTTCGACTTCTGCTACAAGTCGGAGTTTATCGTCGAAAAACCGACTCTCCGACTGGCAAAAATCCCCAGAAATCTGCCCAAATTTCTCGAATATGACGAGATCATGCAGATGCTTGGCGCTATAGAGAGAAGCAGCGAAACGGGGATGCGCGACTATGCGCTGATACTCTTTCTCTATGCGACGGGGTGTCGTGTCAGTGAAGCGGTCGGCGCATGCAGAGCCGATCTGCAGGAGGGGTGGCTGAAGATACGCAATGCCAAAGGTGACAAGGAGCGGCTGGTTCCCGTGGCACCTGCCGCCCTCGAGGCGCTTGAGCGCTATCTGCAGCAGCGCAGCGGAGAGGGGGAGCATCTGTGGCTCAACTACAGGGGCACGCCGTTGAGTCGTATATCCATCTTCAAGATCGTCAAAAAGTATCTGGGAGTCTCGCCGCATGTATTGCGACACTCCTTCGCGACGGCCCTCATCCTCGGAGGCGCCGACCTGCGTGTCGTACAGGAGTTGCTTGGGCACGAGAGTATCGTGACGACACAGATATATACCCATTTACAGCGAGAGGATCTGCGCCAGAGTATGGTGCAGTGCCACCCTCTTGCCAAAGGAGAGCGATGAAAGAGTTCGTAGATCTGTTGCTGGAACATAAGCTGATCTTTAAAAAACTGCACCCCGTCGACACCGGACTTCTCGGCACACGCAAAAAGGTCGTCATCTATGAGGGAGTCGATCTGCAGAGCAACTATGCCGCGCTCTTCTACCTCAGGCAGAAGAGCCGTTTTTTGCGCAAGGATGCCGATGTGATCGAAGCGATTTTTGAAAAGCTTAAAGAGGTACAGGACCACAACTACAAGCGTAAGATCATGCTCTATGACATGCCGCTCTGCTCCAAAGCCAAAGCACTGATGCAGGAGCGCGGGTGGAGGTTGATCGATGTTGCTGCTTGATATCGGCAATACGAACGTCAAGATATATGACGGAGCAGAAGTGCGGCGTGCGGGTGTGGGGGGATTTGGCTTTCCGGATACCCCTTTTTACTATATCAACGTCAATCCCTCTGTGCAGGAAGTGCTCGATCGTCTCCCGCAGGCGACCGATCTGCGCGGATGGT
>JANTHT010000175.1 GCA_024762235.1 Sulfurospirillum sp. | reverse complement strand
GTCTTCGCGCGCTTCTGTGTCAACCGCCACCATGACTACTATCGGGGAGTGATCCGCGGTTTTCTGCGCGCACGCACCAAAATTCCCCTCTATATACTCAGGCGCTATGCCGACAGAAGCGGGATACCCGTGAAGGAGATCAGGTCCTATCTGAAACTTGTCCATTATGAGATAGACCATAGTGCCGCGAGGAGTCTCAGAAAGTTTTTAAAGCGCTGAAAACATCTCCCGAATCATTGACTTCTCTCTAACGATTTCATATTGTTGTTAAATATCAGAGAGTTTTTTAGCCGTCGCGCCGCAGATGTGATTCTGGCAGTCAATGATTCTGAGGATTCGATATGTTATAATCACATAAATTTACAGAGGAGTTTGTGATGGTACCACAGGAGATACAACAATTTTCGGAAGTACGGGCGAAAGCGAGAGCCTACTTCTGTTATCTGCTGCAGCGTTCGGTTCCCAATTACCTTCCGGAGCCATCACTCGATGTCATCGTCCGCGGACTGAAAAATATCGAAAAAGAGATTCCAAATGTCGAAGCGCTCTATGTACTCGATGCCAAGGGTGTACAGGTGATTCCAAATATCTCCAAAAATCCCAATTACCGTATCGGAAAGGGGGTTAACCGCAGCAGCAGAGCCTTCTACTACCGTGTTGCGCGCGAAAAAAAATGTATCCTCACCAACCCCTATCCCTCCGTGCTGAGCAACGAACTTGTCGTTACCGCAGCATACCCGGTCTACGACGCTCATAAAAAACTGCGTTATATTGTCTGTATCGATATACGCCTGCAAGACTTGCTGAGTATCGCACAGAGTACATCTCTGGAGTCTGTATTTCATTATGTGAGCAAGATATCTTACACGCTCTTCTCGCTGGCACTCTTCTTTATAGCCTTTTTGCTCTTTTTTCATGGTATGGAGAGTGTTTTTGCGCATGGTCTTTCGATCGAGAAGCTCGCGATCAAGCAGATGTTCGAAGCGACCATCCTCATCACCCTCTCACTGGCGATCTTCGATCTGGTCAAGACTATCTTCGAGGAGGAGGTGCTGGGGCACCACATGGGTAAAAATAAAGACATACACCGTACGATGATCCGCTTTTTGGGCTCTATCGTCATCGCGCTCTCCATCGAAGCGCTGATGCTGGTCTTTAAGTTTGCGATCATGAGTCCCGACAAGATCAAGTATGCGGTACTGCTGATCGGCGGTGTTGCAATGCTGCTGTTTGGCCTTGCGTTTTACCTGAAGTCGACAGAGAGCAGGGAGAAGGGCGGTGAATAGCCGGACTCTCGCTTATGAAAGTCTATCCAGATGATAGAATACTTCTTCATCTGTCCATACTGCTGGGAAAAGATTTCTATGCTTTTGGATCCCGATATGAGTGGTGAGATCTATGTGGAAGATTGCCAGGTATGCTGTAATCCTATCCAGATTCGCTTCGAGATGCGGGAAGATGAGGTGGTGCACTTCGAGGCAGTGAAACTTCAGTAACACTGCCTCTTTCGAATACTACACAAGGTGTTTGCTAACCAGCTGCATGATCTGATTTTCGGGTAGCGCACCACTGACGCGGTCTACTTCCTGACCACCTTTAAAGACGATGATCGTAGGAATACCGCGGATACCAAACTGTGCAGCGGTGGTTTGGTTGCTTTCGGTATTGACCTTCAGAAATCTCGCCTTGAGAGGAAACTGTGCAGCGGCAGCCTTAAACGCCGGCGCCATCATACGGCAGGGCCCGCACCACTCAGCCCAGAAATCGACGACTACAGGGATGTCATTGCCCTGGATATGTCTGGAAAATGCGGAGCTATCCACATCTTTGGGTGTAGTATCTAGCAAATCCCCTTTACAGTGGCCGCAGACAGCTTTTTTATAATGCTCTTTTACCGGAACGCGATTGATATGCAGACAATGTGGGCAGACAACATTGATCATTAGGTACTCCTTGGATTTTTTTATCTTAATAAAGTGATTATAACATATTTATGGGAGCAGAAATGCTACCTGGGTAGCGTTAAGATGGGAAAAGTGAAGAGAAACTCCGGTAAAGCGAACGTTGGTTCGCTCTACTGAAGGAGGGATAATAAAGTCTTATTGGATATAACCGGAAGCAGCGCGGAAGCCGATGTTCGGATTTCTGAAGTCGAGGTTGTATCCGAAGTCAGCTGTAGCGATGCCGTTGTCTTCTATCGTCAGGTTTTCGTTGTCTGAGCCACCGCGTGTCATAACAACATAACTGCTTGTGCTGGTACTGTTTGGAAACCTTCCGTCGATATTGATATAGATACCGATATTGGTCGTTCTGTCCAAAACACGATTTTCAAAAATCGGCAACCACCACTCGGGAAAGATCGCCTGAACACGTGATTCGTCGAATCCGCTGGTACCCTGAGGCATGTTTTTGCCTGTTTTGTTGTAGAGTGTGCGTGTCCACTCCGCATTGCCCGCAGCCATCTCTTCGATATTTCTGCTGTAGTTCTCCTCGACATTGCTGTCATATCTGAGGATGGAGTTGGCGACTGCATAGCTGTCCTGAGTTTTAAGAGCGGTGCCGTTCCAGTTTTGGGTGTTGTGGATGATCAGTTTCATCGCATGCGTCCACTCACTGTCTGTAGGCAGGGAGAGCGTCCATGTAGCAGGCAGACCTGCAGGGGTCGATTTCGCGGCTGCGTAAGCCGCATCGACAGGATAGATGTCGGCCAGTTTGATGGTACCCGCCGCACTGAGTATTTTGTGGCTGTTCGCATCGCTGGTCGGGCTGATATCTGCCGCCGGGTTCTCCGTGCTGAAATAGACAAACGTATTTGCGGCAAAATCCGCCGGCATCGCATCGGTAATGTCGACGTTGGCGGTTCTTGCCTCTCTGGCACCCATCCAGAATCCCCCTTTACCGTCGATAGCGGGGATGTATACCAGGCCTGCCTCGACCATCTTCTGTCCGTTTTCGGTTTCATAGATCCATGGTTTTCTGTCGTTTTTGTTGAGCGGGTCGGTCTTGTCGTCGGATGTTTCGGTTTTGTTCTGCTTCGTATCGTAGTCACTGTCGTTCATCGGGTCGAGCGCGTCGATCTTGTCACCGGGGTCGGTAAACTTGTTATGGTGTGTGTTGGCCGGTGTTTTGTCTGCGAAATCGGCGATCGAGATCGGTGTGACGACTTTCAGCGTGCCGTTTTCGATCTCATACGCTTTGTGTGCCGCAGTGACGACATCGCCCGCTTCGGTGACGGTCTCATCCTCATAGGTGCCGACCACTTCGATACCGTCGGTGACACCGTCACCGTCTGTATCGTTTTTGAGCGGATCGGTACCGATTTTGACCTCCAGCCCGTCGTCGAGACCGTCATCGTCCGTATCGGGATCGAGCGGATCGGTACCGATCTCATCTTCCTGTCCGTTGGTCAGACCGTCGCCATCTTCATCACCCGCCGGATCGAGAGGGGGTGTGACAACATCTCCGGTCAACTTTGTTTTGTTGTCGTCCGCGAAGATTGCCCTGTCGTCGACACATCCTGAAAACGATGCGACACAGGCGCATGCCAGTGCCGAAAGCAAACTTGTTTTGATGATATTTTTCATTATTTCTCTCCTGCGTCGATGTATTGTGGATAGGTAAGATGTACTTCGGTACGTCTGTTCAGCGCCATCCCTTCCGGTGTTCTGTTGGAAGCGATCGGCTCTCTTTCACCCCTGCCTTC
>JANTHT010000174.1 GCA_024762235.1 Sulfurospirillum sp. | reverse complement strand
CAGGCACTTGAAAAAGCCGGTTTCGCTCCCGACATGCATATCTATACCCGCTACTACAGGAACAGAAACTATAACGAAGCGATCATCGCACGTATCGTGGAAGCACTGGAGGGAGACGATCCGCACGATTTCGATCTGATCTTTTCGGCGCACTCCCTGCCTCAGAAGATCATCGATGCCGGTGACCCCTATCAGAAAGAGATCATCGAAAATGTCGATATTCTGAGACAGATGTTGCACGAAAAAGGGATCAGGTTTCAAAACATCCACCTCGCCTACCAGTCGAGAGTCGGTCCGCAAAAGTGGCTGGATCCGTCACTCGACGACAAACTGGCCGACCTGCACAATAAAAATGTGATCCTCTATCCGATCTCTTTTACACTCGACAACTCAGAGACCGATTTTGAACTGGAGATAGAGTATCGGGAAGTGGCGGAAGAGCTGGGATTTACGCGATACCGTGTGGCAAAATGTCTCAACGACAGCCCCCTCTTTATCGATGCGATACGTGACATGGTCGATAGCTGCAGATAGGTGCACGCCTGGGAGCCCGCAATCGTAAGCGGGCTATTGCCAGCGTTATCGCAGGCGCGATTCACGTCCCAGGTTTTTCGCCAGCATGTAGTAGAAAGTGGCACGGTATTTGTTGCGAACGCCCTTGAGCTTCTCACACACTTCCGCAACCGCTCTGTCGAGCGCCTCTTTGTCATTTTTGGGCATCTTGAGTTTGCGGACCAGAAAATTTGTCTTGACCGTATCCAACTCTTTGGGATCGCTGCATGAGACAAGTTCCGCATCTTTTCGATAGATCGAAGGTCCCAGATTTTTGACAACGATACGCAGGAAGTCGTCATCGACCTCTCCAAGATGCTTCATGATGTCATCATGATAGAGCGCGATCTTCTGTTCTCGCTTGTTGGGCGCTTTTTCTGTCGTTGCTTTGGCTGTAGCGGCAGCAGCTTTTTCAGGTTCGCTTTTCCCCCTTTTTGCTGCTGTTTTTGTCTCTTTCGGAGCACTTTTCTGCGCCGTTTTGACAGTTGCCTTCTTAGCCGCTTCTGCCACATGCTGTTTGTCATCTTCCGGTGATTTTTTGGTCACCTCTTTGGCGGATGCTTCGTTTTTTGCACCCTTTTCTGCCGGCTTTTTCGGTGTTGTGACCGCTTTTTCCACTTTTGCTTCTGTAGTCGTTTTGGTGCTGCTTTCACTTTTGGGCGTTTTGGTACTTTTTACCTCTTTTGCAGCAGCTTTGGTTTTTGCTTTGCTTTTGGTCTCTTTAGCCGCTACAGGCGCTTCTTCAGATGGTTTTTGAGAGGTTTTGGTCTCTTTTTCGGGTGCTGTTTTACTTTTGGCAACGCTTTGTTCAGGGGTCGTACTCTTTTTGGGAGCCGCCTTTTTCGCGACTGAAGCCTTCTCCTCTTTTTGAGGTTTCGGTGTGGCCGCAGCAGTGACTTTTTCCGTCGTTTTTGGTTCGCTTTCTGCCTTCTCTGACTGTACAGCTTTATCCGAAGCCGGTTGTTGCGCTTTCGCAGCACGCTTCTTTTCAGGTGCAGCCTCTTTTTTCACTGCCGCTTTGCCCTTTTCCTCCTTTGCAGGAGTCTCGGCATGCGCTTTCATCTGTTTTTCCCGTCTTCCGCCTGCAAGTGACTCAGGGGCTTGCGCTTTCATCGTTTCGGCAGTTTCAGGCACACTTGTTTTCACCTCTTTGAGAATCTCTTCAGGCGCATGCGCTACCTCTTCCTCTGCCTGCACAACCGCTGTCACCGGTGCGACGACAGGCAACGGTTCGATCGTCACCTCCTCTTCGACAACCACCACCGGCGGTGCATCTTCAGGTACGATCGTCTCGACCACCCGGCTCTTTTTGACCACGACATCCTCGTGTATGGAGATCTCCTCTTCAATATGCTTCTCTTTGATTGCGAAAAACTTCTTCATCACATCCACTATCGCCAGCTTTCTCCAACTCATCTGCATCCTTTGTGTTGAAATTTTCCCTGATAACATGGTATCAAAATCGGACTTAGTAAAAAAAGTTATATTTCAGCCGATATGGTGACATAAATATCGACACATGGGAGAATAGATGAAGAAGGTTGGAAACCTGCAAAAGGCACTCTTTTATATCGCGATACAGATCGTCACACTGATGATACTTTTTTATCAGTTTGCCAAACAGGAGGGAGATGGAGGGGAGATCGGTGTCGTCGGAACGATGATACTCCTCTCTGTTTTGTTCTTTTACGCATTCAAAGCGATCAAAATACTCAGGATCCTGGGCAGGGAAGAGGAGGATAAAGAGAGCGCCTCAACTGCAAAACCGGCTCAGTAATCGAGCTTTTCCGGATCGAAAAAGCTTTTTTCGTGGATATGTTCGAATGCCGACTTGAGCGAAATGAAGAGCTGTCGGTTCTCCGCTTCCAGTTTCGCCAGTAACTTTTTCGTCTCAGCGCGTGCATGCGGCATCTTGACATCGAATCGCATCGCGGGGCATGCTTCATCCGTTATGAGGGGCAGATCGTTGGCGTGCGCAGCATCGATCAGCTGTCGCTCACGCACCATGATAAGCGGTCTGATGACACGCAGTCCATTTTCAGCCCGGTAAATCGGCGGCATCGACCTGAGCGCGCCGTTGTAGAGAAAGTTCATGAAGAAACTCTCCGCGGCATCATCCAAATGGTGCCCGAGTGCCACTTTGTCAAACCCCTCCTCCTGTGCGACCCGGTAAAGTGCCCCACGCCGCATACGTGAAAAGAAGGAGCAGAATGAGGAGTTTTCACGAATCTTCTCCTGCGCCGTTTCATAGATATCTGTATTGATCACTTTGTGTGGAATACTATGTTCCCTGCAGTGTGCAACAAGTGTAGAGAGATCTTCACCCATCCCATAGTCGATTGTCACAGCCAGAAAATCAAACTTAAAAGGCATGACTCGCCTGCGGTGCGCCATGATATGCGTCAGCATCAGCGAATCTTTCCCGCCGCTTAGCCCGAGCAGTATACGGTCATCCTCTTCGATCAGGCGGTACCTGGCATTGGTTTTGCCGACTATTTTGAGCAGCTTCTTACTGATCTGAACCGGCATCTATCTCATCTAGCATAGCAACAACAAAATCAGCGCTCACCCGTGCGGAACTCTCCAGGAAAGTGTCGAAATCAAACCCTGCATCCATATCGGCACTGTCACTGATGGAGCGAAGGATAAAAAAGGGGACTTCTAGTGCATCGCAGACGACTGCGACACTTGCACCCTCCATCTCAAGCGCATCGGCACCAAATGTCTCCATAATCCATGCTTTGCGCACGGGATCTGCGACAAATTGATCTCCTGTGGCTATAATCCCCTCTTTCAGGTTAATATGCTTATCCCTCGCGACCCTGCGCGCGATATTTCGCAGTCTCTCGTCACTCTCCACAAAGACGCTTCCCTCTGGTACATATCCGTATGGGTGTCCAAAAGCAGTAATATCGAGATCATGTTGGCACAGTTTTGTCGCGACGATCAAATCACCTATTTTCAGACTTGGATTGATGGCACCTGCGACACCGCTGAAAAGCATCTGTCCGGCGCCGAACTTTTCAATCATGGTAGTGGCTGTAAGCGCTGCGAAAACTTTACCGATTTTACTGTATGCGATGACCAGATCGAGCCCCTTATACCGGGCGAGATAGTAACTGTTTTGTGCATACTCTATTTTCTCATATTCGCCCACTCTCTCCAGCAATGGCGCTATCTCTTCAG
>JANTHT010000173.1 GCA_024762235.1 Sulfurospirillum sp. | reverse complement strand
GTGAACTGGTCAACCCTCTGATTGAAAAGATCATCTTCGACGAAAAGCAGTTACAGACGATCATCGATGCGCAGAAGAGTATGATTTTGACACGTTCACACGAAAAGATACTCAATGTCAACCGCGCATTTCTCGAATTCTTCAATGTAGACTCCCTGGAAACGTTTCTGATCAATCATCGCTGTATCAGCGATTTTTTCGCACAGGATGATTCCGAATATCTTAGTGGAGAGGGGAGGGGTGATCAGTGGATTAGCGATATACTGCGTGCACCGCTCGTACAGCATAAGGTGAAAATCTATAAAAACGGCACGCCCCGTATCTTCACCGTCGATGCGAAAGTGAGTCGTTTGCATACCCTCTATCGCGTGGTCATCACGCTGACAGATATCAGTGAGATCGAATTCGAACGAAGAAATCTGATCATAGACGCCACGACCGATCCTCTCACCAAAGCGGCGAACAGGCTCAAATTCGATACCCTGCTCAATCAGCAGATAGAACTCTCCAATCGCTATGAACACTCCTTCTGTATCATCATGCTGGATGTCGACGATTTCAAGGTGATCAACGACACCTACGGACACAGTAAAGGTGATCAGGTTCTCGAAGCGCTGGCCCGTACGATTCAGCTGAATATACGCAAAAGCGACACCCTTGCCAGATGGGGCGGGGAAGAGTTCGCTATCATCCTCCCCCATACACGTCTTCAGACCGGTCTGAGGATCGCCGAGAAACTGCGCCGGAGGATCGAAGAGCTGCACGAAGAGACGCTTCCCCGCTTCACCTGCAGTTTCGGTGTCAGTGAATATAGCAGAGGGGAGAGTGCCGAAGCCTTCATGCACGATGTCGACAACAAACTCTATCTGGCCAAACAGCGCGGCAAAAACTGTGTCGTCAGTCTGCCATCATCCCATTAAAAGCCAAATCATTGTAAAATAGAGACAATTCACACGCAAAGGTAACGTTCCATGTTCGAAATGGTGATCGGTTTAGAAGTCCATATTCAGCTCAATACAAAAACAAAAATATTCTGTGCATGCCCCACCTCTTTCGGTGACGCGCCAAATACCAACGTATGCCCCGTCTGTCTCGCACTGCCGGGGGCCTTGCCCGTGCTCAATATCGAAGCAGTAAAAAAGGCGATCAGTTTCGGCCATGCGGTCAATGCGACGATTCACAAAAAATCCATTTTCAACCGTAAAAACTACTTCTATCCGGACCTGCCAAAAGGGTATCAGATCTCCCAGTTTGAGATACCGATCGTTGAGCATGGTGAATTAACGATCGACTTTGAAGATGGCAGCAATAAACGTATCGGTATCACCCGTGCACACCTCGAGGAGGATGCCGGCAAAAACATGCACCATGGCGACGAGAGCCATGTCGATCTGAACCGTGCGGGAACACCGCTTCTGGAGATCGTCAGTGAACCCGATATGCGCAGTGCCGAAGAGGCGGTATTGTATCTGAAAAAGCTCCATGCGATCGTGCGCTATCTCGATATCAGCGACGCCAACATGCAGGAGGGCTCTTTCCGCTGTGACGTCAACATCTCCATCCGTCCCAAAGGTGACGAGAAGCTCTATACCAGGGTCGAAATCAAGAATATGAACTCTTTCCGATTCATTCAGAAAGCGATCGAATATGAGTTCGAAAGACAGTGTGAAGCGTGGGAAGACGGCGTCTACGACGACGAAGTCTATCAGGAGACGCGTCTCTTCAATACCCAGACAGGCGAAACACGCAGTATGCGCGGTAAAGAGGACAGCGCCGAATACCGCTATTTCCCCGATCCCGATCTTCTTCCGGTCATCCTTACCGATGAGATGATCGAAGCGGGAAGCAATATTCCCGAGTTGCCTGACGAAAAGAAGGAGCGTCTGATCAGAGAGCATGGTATCAAGGCATACGATGCGGCGATCATCACCTCTTCGGTGGATATGGCACACTTTTTCGAAGCGATGATCAAAGAGGGTGCCGGAGCCAGAAATGCTGTCACATGGCTGACTGTGGAGTTACAGGGACGTCTGAAGGGCGGGGTTACGATCACCGACTCGCCGGTCACAGCGAAGCAACTGGCACAGATTGTCAAACGTATCGAAGATAGCAGTATCAGCGGTAAAGCCGCCAAAGAGGTACTCGATCACCTGATGGAAAATGCGGACAAAGAGGTCGATGCGGTCATCGAAGCGCTCGGTCTCAGGCAGGTGAGCGACGAAGGGGCGCTCTTGTCGATGATCGACGAAATCCTGGAGGCGAATGCGGATAAAGTGGCCGAATACAAAAGCGGAAAAGAGAAACTTTTCGGCTTCTTTGTCGGACAAGTGATGAAAGCGAGCAAAGGAAGCGCAAATCCGGGGATTGTCAATAAATTGCTAAAAGAGAAACTCTCCGGTTCATGACCCTCAAAGAGCAGATCCTCAGATTTTCCTACTATCTGGCTGCTTCCAAAAAGTATGCTTCGGCAAAAAAGAGAGTCTGGCGTCTTCTCAACGACCCCACATACGAATACAAAAAGTATTTCGATTTTTTTATGATTTTTCTGGTGCTTAGCACCATTATGATTTTGATCCTGGAAATCAAGAACACTCTGCCATTTTGGGTCTATCTCTATGAGGGAATCGCGGTCGTGATCTTCATCGTCGAGTGGCTTGCGCGCCTTTGGGTTGCCAGTGATCTTCACAATGACATTATACAGACACAGGAGAGTGCAGCGTACGATCATATCGAACTTACACTCTGGCAACTGCTTCAGCCCGCACTCGCAAAAAAAGGCAGGTTCATCATATCGCCTATGTCGATAATCGATCTGCTGGCGATTCTTCCCTCCTACCGGGCACTCCGTTTTTTACGTTTTTTGCTTCTGTTCCGACTCTTTAAAGTCTTTCGCTATACGGAAAATATCAACGATCTATTGCGTGTCTTCGTCGAGAAGCGATTCGAATTTTTCAGTCTGATCATCATCTTCGCTTTTCTGGTCTTTTTTGCCGGTACAGTGATCTATATCTTCGAAGGAACAGGTGCGAATCCGCAAATCAAAGGTTTTTATGATGCCATCTACTGGGCTGTGGTGACGATCACGACGGTCGGATACGGGGATATTTCACCCGTCACTCCGGAAGGGCGATTTGTGACGATTTTTCTGATCATCAGCGGTATCACCTCCATCTCTTTCATGACATCGATCATCACCACTGCAATGGCGGAGAAACTCGAAATGATGAAGAGCAGCCGCACCTATCAGGAGATCGCCAGACTCAAAAAGTTCATCGTCATCTGCGGATACGGAAAGATGGGCAAAGTATTGGCACACGAACTGACGCGCAGTGATGAGAAGGTAGTCATCATCGACACCAGGGAAGAAGAGGTGGGTGAAGCGCTGAAAGACGGTTTTATCGCGCTGCAGGCAGACGCCAGCGATATCGATGTCCTCAAAGCGATCAATATGCCGGGAAGGGTCCGCTACTTTGTCGCACTGACAAATGACGATGCGAACAACCTGTCGATCATCCTCTCTGTCAAGACAATCGATCCCTCTATCGTCATATATTCCCGAGCGGTGGAGAAGAGTGCCCGCAGGAAACTCTCGCGTGCAGGTGCCGGCGAGGTGGTATTTCCCTATGAAGCTGCAGCAATCGCCGCTTATGAACATCTGGGGCAACCTGTTGCATTCTCGGCGATCGACACGATTCTTCGTGAATATGAAGAGCCTGTTATCGAAGAGGTGGAGATATCGCAGGAGATGCCTGTC
>JANTHT010000172.1 GCA_024762235.1 Sulfurospirillum sp. | reverse complement strand
CTTTGACGAGATCGGGCATTTTGACATGCGGGAACTTTTTGCGCAGTTCGTCGATGAACGAGACGAGCACGATGCCGTTGAGGATGGCGATGGCAAAGATCGCGATAAATCCGACGATCGCCGAGACACTCAGGTACTCCCCGCTGATCAGTAGCCCCGCGATACCGCCGATGAGCCCCAGCGGCACGCCGAGCAGGATCAGAAACGCCTTTTTGAAGGAGTTGAACGCCGTATAGAGCAGCAGAAGGATCAGCAACAGCGTCACGGGAATGATCAGCGCCAGTTTCGCGGTCGCCTCCTGCATATTTTTGAAATCCCCCGCCCATTTGACGTAGTAACCGTCAGGTATATGCACCTCTTTTTTCATCTTTTCATCCGCCTCTTTCACGAACGATGCGATATCGCGACCTTCCACCTCCAGTGAAAGCACCATGTAGCGGCTCAGATCTTCACGCTTGATGAAAGCAGGCCCCTGCCTGACCGAGATGTCGCACACTTCGTCCAGTGAGACCACTTTGCCGCTTTCGGAGCGCAGTAAAAGCTTTTTGAGGGTGTCGATATCCTCTTTGGCATGGGCCAGTTTGGCGACGATGCCAAAACGCTTCACCCCTTCGATCTTCTGTGTCACGGGCTCTTCGCCGATACCGTAGCGGACCACCTGCATCACATCGTCCACACTCAGGCCGTAACGCGAGAGCGCGAGGTAATCGGGCTTGATGTCGATCTGCGCCTGTCCCAGCTGCGTCTCTATCTCAGCATGGTCGAGCCCCTTTATGCCGCGCAACACACCGGAGATCTGATCGGCGATGTCGCTCATCACTTTCTGGTCTTCGCCGTAGATCTTCACGGCGAGCTCCGCGCTCACACCCTCCAGCAACTCTTCGATACGCATCGCGATAGGCTGGGTGGAGATAAACTGCAGATAGTTGAACTTCTCCTTGAGTTTGGTGGTCAGCTCTCTGTCTATCTGCGGGATCTCCCTGAAATCGGGGTTGATCGTCAGAAGGACTTCCATATAGTTGGCCTGTGCCGTCTCCCCCTTTTCACTCCGCCCAATCATGCTCAGCACCGAATCGACCTTGTCGGGATAGTGCTTCAGGATGAACGCTTCGATCGCCTTCGCATTGGCGACGCTCTGTGTCAGCCCGGTACCCGGAATGGCGATCACCCGGTACATGATGGTCTCCTCGTTGAGTTCGGGCATAAATTCACGCCCCTGCCGCGTCAGCAGAAACGCCAGCACCACAAAGAGAGCAAACGTCACCGCCACGATCGCACGGGCATACCTGATGGCAAAGTCGAGCAAAGGCGTATAGACCTTTTTGATCATGTTCATCAGCGGGCTGCTGGCGCTTTTGACCTCTTTGAACATCATGAACGACAGCACAGGCACCAGTAGCAGCGCCACCGCGAGCGATCCCAGCATGACAAAGACGATGTCGATCGCCATCGGCGTGTAGAGTTTGCCCGCCAGCCCCTTGAGGCTCAGCAGCGGGATAAATACCACCGCAATGATCAGCAATGCGAAAAGCACCGGCTTCGCCACCTCCGCCGTCGCTTCGGCGATCACTTCGGCGCGCGAAAGTTTGGGATTTTCATGCAGCAGCCGGAAGCTGTTTTCGACCACGACGATGGTGCCGTCGACAATCATACCGATCGCGATCGCCAGACCGCTCAGGCTCATCAGGTTCGCCGAGATGCCGTACTCTCTCATCAGCAAAAAGGCGATCAGCAGAGAGATCGGCAGCGAAAGGATCACGATGAAGGCGGAGCGAAGCTCGAAGAGAAAGAGAAAGAGCACGATCGCCACCAGGATCGAACCGGTCAGCAGCGCCGAAGTCATCGTATTGACCGCTTTATGGGTGATCTCCGTGCGATCGTAGACGATATCGACCGTCACCCCTTTGGGGAGTGCGGCGTTGACGAGCGGGAGTTTGGCTTTAAGCGCTTCGACTATTTTGGCGGCATTGGTGCCGGAGCGCTGCAGCACCATCCCGAAGACCTGCTCTTTGCCGTCGATACTCACCGCACCGAAACGCGGCGCTTTTCCTTCGCGTACGGTGGCGATATCGCCGATCGTGACCGCTTTGGCATTTTCGCTGCGCACGACGGTGTTGCGGATGTCGTCCAGCGTTTCGTAGAGCCCCGCACCGCGGATCAGATACTGCTCGCGGTTGAACTCCAGATACTGGCCGCCGGCGGACTGATTGCTCTTTTCGAGCGCCTGAAGGATCTCGTCGTAGGTGACATCCACGCTTTGCAGACGTTTGGGATCGATCACCACCTCATACCGCTTCTCAAATCCGCCCCATGAGATCACCTCTTCAACACCGTCCACTGATTTGAAGAGCGGGCTGACACGATACTCCTGCATCTCCCGCAGCTGGCTCAGGCTGTATCTGCCCGTCTTGTCTTTGAGTGCGTACCAGAGCACCTGCCCCAGCCCCGTGGTATTGGGCCCCATGACCGGTTTACCCCACCCTCTGGGGATGTCAACGGTGCTTAGGCGTTCGGTCACCAGCTGCCTGAGCAGATAGGTGTCGTACTTGTCTTCGAAAAAGATCGAAACATAGGAGAGCCCGAAGATAGAGTTGGAGAGGATCATCTTGACTCCCGGAAGTCCAGCCATCGCCGCTTCGACAGGATAGGTAATGAGCTTTTCGATATCTTCGGCGGAGTTTCCCGGACTTTCGGTGTAGATCACCACCTGTTTGGGCGTGATGTCGGGAAATGCATCGACAGGTATCTCTTTGTACGCCTTGTACCCAAATCCGGCGATCGCGATGAAAAGCGCGAGAATCAGGAACTTATACTGCAACAGCAGTGCAAAAAATCGTTTCATGTCAGCTCCTAATGCCCATGCTCGCCGAGCGCGGACTTGAGCAGCATCGACTTGACGAAATAGGTCCCGCCGCTCACATAGTCACTGCCCGCGTCGATCCCCTCGACCGCCGCCTCGTCTATGAAGGTTGCGACTATTTTGACCACCTGCGGGGCGTAGGATACCTCTTCATGATGTTCGTGCTCTTCCTCCTCTTCGCTATCCGCTTTTCCGTTTTTGTGCTCCTCAGCTTCATGTTCCTCCGCTACATGCCCCTCCTCATGGGCTACCGGTACGAAAACGACCCATTCACCCGAAAAGAGCGAGAGTGCGGATTTTTTGACCATCACCCGCTCCACCGCCGGTTCGAGTGCGATCAGCATCCCGACAAAGGCGTTGATCAGCAAGTTTTTGGGAGGCTTTTCGATCCCAAAGAGCAGCTTCGCGCGCTGCGTCTCTTCGTCAATCACGGGCATCAGCTGCACAAATCGGGTCGCGTAGTTTTTACCTGCGATCTTCAGATAACCTGTCGTTTTGGGTGTCACTTTCATCGCGTCATCGAACCCGAGATAGGCGATCGCGTAGTAGCCGTTTTGGCTGACGATCGACATCAGCGGTGTCTGCGCAGAGACGTTGGCATGCAGCGGCACGAGAATCTCCCCGACCAGACCGTCGGCATGGGCTCTGAGGATATAGCGGTCTGTCGCTTTGCGCAGCGTTTGGGTATCGATCCCCAGTGACACGAGCTGTGACGCGAGGCTGTTCTCCTGTGCCAGAAACTGTTGCAGCGCGATGATCTTTTGGTTGAGCGCATCTTTGGAGGCGAGCCCCTTTTTGTAGAGTTGCCGTGTCGTGGCCAGCTGCGAGCGTGCCGCCGCCACCTGCGATTTGAGGGCGATGTAGTCGGCGCTCATCTTCGAAAGCGCGATCGACTC
>JANTHT010000171.1 GCA_024762235.1 Sulfurospirillum sp. | reverse complement strand
CAGTTTGTCGTCATCGGCTTCGACGACAACACCAAAGCTGAGGGGATAGACTGGGCGATCGATCTCTTCAAAAACCGCAAAAATGCCGACGGTACCCCTGCCAGAGTCTCTTTTTATCTCAACACAAAAGGGCTGCATGTGTGGCAAGAGGATGATCCGGCAAAACTCCTGGCCGCGATGCAGCGACTGAGCACGAGTGGCCATGAGATAGGCAACCATACCTACTGCCACCACGGAGATATCTATACCAATGCCTGGGATGCCTTTACACATCGCATCGTCACCCTCGGCAGCGATGAGTGGCAACGAAAAATCGGTCAAGCCATCGACGACATCACACAACGCATCGGTTACCCCCGTAACAAAATCTACGGCTTCCGCGCCCCCTACCTGCTCTATAATCAGGCGATGTTTACGTCGATCAAAGAGGCCAACATGACTTACGATTGCTCGATCGAAGAGGGGTATGCCCGGGGGTTCGACGGTTCCAACTTCCGGTGGCCCTATCAGCTCGACGATGGCTCACCCGGCCACGACGAAAGCTGGGCATCCAGTCCCGAAAATCCCGATGCCGTGACCATCGGTGGGATACCCGGACTCTGGGAACTACCCAATCATGTCTTCATGATTCCCAAAAACAGTGACTGCGCAAAATATGGTATCCAAAGCGGACTTTGGCACAGAATGAAACAGAGACTCCCCTATCTGGACGATCACAAGATCACCGGCTTCGACTACAATCTCTGGAGCGATGCGGCACTCAACAAAGCGGAAGTACTCGGCATCCTCAAATACAACCTCGACCTGCGTCTGCAAGGCAACCGTGCGCCTTTCATGATCGGAGCGCATACACAGTACTATACCGACGCCTGGGCTTCCCAAAACGCACCCAACGCCACGGTACAGCAGATGCGCGAAGCGATCAGAGAGTTCGTCGACTATGCACTCTCCAAAACAGAGGTGCGTATCCGACCCGCTATCGATATCATCAACTGGTGTAAAAAACCGGTTGCACTACCCTAAGGAGAGACGATGTATCAGATTCTGACGCTTTTGACGCTTCTCGTTTTTGCCGGCGGTTGCGGCTCGCAGCATGCAACTGCGCAAAAGGAGGAGATCCTGCCCGACACCCATGCAAAAACCTTCTTCGGCGCACTCGCCAATGCCACCGTCACCATCCGTGAACTCGGCAAAGAAGATGAAGCGCCACTCTTTACAGAGCACACATCTGCAGGTAAGACGCTGGATGAGATCGGCAACTTCGACCCGCACCTGCGCCACATGCAGCGACAGAAGCGCTATCTCCTGGAAGTACGCGGCGGCATGAACTATGACAGCGACCGCGACGGCGAGATCGACGAAACACCTGCTCCCAACACCACCGTCTACCGCACCGTCTATCAGGGCTACCGGCCAAAAATCGCCTGGTGGGGAACCGGAAGCGGCAGAGACAACAGGGCACCTTCCGAAAAGTAGCAAACGGTTCATGAGAAGTTACAGACCTCTGTTTCCCGTCTCTCTGCTCCTTATGTTCCTGCTCGCCGCGTGCCGGGAGAGTACTGATCTCATCCCGCCGCCCCAGGAGAAGATCGACGAGACCATTCTCGGTGCACTCCGTTACCTGGATGATATGCAGATACGTGACAGAGCCGGAAAAAACAGCTGTCTGAACGATACTTCGGAGGGAGAAGGGTGCATCAACGACACACAGACGCTGCCGGGCGTCTCACCCCTGCCTATTCCAAACACGCCCACTGTACAGAACCGTGAAGGAGAGTGGGCAAGCTTTATCTACCATCTTCCCGGCTCCGTCGGTAAACTCGGCCTCTCCCGTCCGCGTACGCAGGATTCGGCACTGATCGTTTCCGCTTTCATCACCTATCCGCTCTTTCTCTTTTCAAAAGAAGATGAAGAAAACAGGGATCTGCCGATCGATACCATGCTCGACCTCTCCATCAGAAACCTCAAAGGATTCAGGCGGGGCAAGGGCTACAACTTCTGGCCGCAGCGGGAAGATCTCCCCATACCGCAAATCGTCTCACCCTATAACATCGATATGCCGGCTGTGGATCGGATGCTGCAGCAGTATCTTGGAAATCCGGACGATCCTCTCTATAAAACCCTCTTTGGAGAGAAGATCATAGCGCAACTACATGGCTGGATCGTCAGATGTATGCAGAGTCCGCGAAACAGAGAAGGTGTCTACGCACTCTTCAATATCCCAAACGATGCGGATGACCTCTCGATGGCCACGGCGATCTTCGGACTCTATGCGAAGCGAAACGATCTGGAAAACACTTTTGTCGAAACGGATATTCTGACAAACGTCAGCCTCTTCCTCGACACCAACCGTACAAAAGAGGATGGCAGGGACAGTTTCAAAGGAAAAAACAGCGGCGCTTTTCTGACATGGCAAAAGGATGAAAACGAGCCGATTTTCGACCATCCCGAAAGCGGTGTCATACCACTCGCTGTCAACAATGTCGATGCCGTCGTCAACGCGAATGTTCTTTTTTCACTCGCACTGAACAACTTGACACAAACAAAAGGTTTCCGGGAGAGTGTCACACTTCTCGCAAATCTCATCGAAAGTGGGGCATGGCCGAAAGCGGCGCTCTACTATCCCCAGCGCATGATGTTTCCCTACGCAGTTACCAGAGCATGGCGAGACGGAGGAATCCACTCGCCCGGGATGCGTATCGCCATGAGAAGACTGATGACAGACCTGTTACAAGAACAGAAGCTCGACGATCCGACGAAACCCCATTACGGCAGATTCGACGGCGGAATCGACAGAAGCAGAGATTTACCGACCGCATTGGGATGTATCGCGCTCCTCAACATGGGTGAAGCGATCGCTTCGGAAGCGAATCTGCTCAAGCGCTATCGACAGGGTATCGACGCTTGCATCGCTTCTCTGGTGCGATTCAGAGAACCCGTCGCCCGTCATGACAGACAAACATCTGACACAACCGACGCTTCTCTCCCCATCTACAGATGGCAGGAGGGCATCTTCTTTTCACCCTCTGTCTCAGAGCTGGTACAGTGGCACTCCCGACCGCTCACCGCTGCGATGGTAGTGGAGGCGCTGGCCAAATACAGACTCAACTATCACAAAAACGAATCGACCATTCTGCAGACGCAGAAGCTCTCGATCCACATGCTTGTCAAAGAGCACAAAGGGTGAGATCTCACCCTTTCAAACACGCTGCCAAGCGCATTTTCGGTATACTCGATTTCAGATAAAGCTACGATAAGAGAAAAAGATGCAAAAGCGTATATACCAGAGTACCCATCCGCTCGTCAAGTCGCTCGTCGACCATCTGCGCGACAGCCAGATCGATGCCTTGCGTTTTCGCCACCTGGTGATGGAGATCACCAGACTTCTGGCGTGTGAAGCGCTCTATGAAGCGCCGCTGCGCACCCAGACGATCCAGACATGGCAGGGCCCTTATGAAGCCCGGCTGATCGACGAAGAGAAGCTTCTTTTCGCCACGATTCTCAGAGCCGGCATGCCGATGCTGGAAGGACTCAACCAGCTTTTCACCCATGTTCCCTCGGGATTTCTGGCGATGAAGCGCGACGAGGAGACCAAAAAGAGCATACTGTACTACGACCGTATCCCCGCATGCGAGGGGAGAACGGTACTGCTGGCAGATGTCATGGTCGCCACAGGTGGCTCGCTCAGCGATGCGATCGACCTGATCAAAACCAAAAAACCCGGGAGAATCGTTACGCTCAACATCATCGGCGCACCCGAGGGGCTGGAGA
>JANTHT010000170.1 GCA_024762235.1 Sulfurospirillum sp. | reverse complement strand
TCCTTTCAGACATACGAAGGAGGACAAAGATAAGATATCACTGGTCATCATGATCACACCCTATATCGTCAAGCGGAGCGAAGATCTGGGCAGACTGAAAGAGGCACTGGGGAAACTAGACATGGTCGAGAAAAATCTCGCTTTTCAGCTCGATCAGGAACTTAGTTCGGGCAAACCTGTCAAGATCAATCCGGAACTGGTGGAGGAGGAAGTGTTGCCGTCTGAGAGCGGAGAGATACCGCAGACTGTGGTCCATCCGCCGGTCATCGAAAAGAAGGTGGCGGTGGAGATGAATCCTGCCGTGGGTGCAGTGTCACACGTGGTTTCTCCCGCAACTGAAGAGCATCTGCATGCGCGCAGAGGAGAAGATACACAAACAGTACAAAAAGCCGATATAGGTGAGAAGCAAACCGTCACAGAGGAAAAGAGTGCGCAGGAAGGCCCTACCGAAGAGATCATTATCGATGAACACCAACGCGCCTATCGTCTGCTCAAAGACGCGCAGGGCAATATCCTCTCCAAAGTGCGTGTCAAGTACGATGATTACTATTAGGAGTGCAGATGCAGCTTAACAATATCGCACATTTCGAAAATCTCGATCTCTATCCCGAGATGATAGAGGGGGTCGATGCCGACCTGTGCGTCAAAAATGCGCTCCTGACGACGAAGATCGAAGGCAAACCCTATATCATCCTCCATCCGGACCATCTGGCGGATGCCTTCAATCTTCTCTCCAAACTTGATCTCGACCTGCCGATGGCGTTTGTCGATCAGGAGAGTTACGACCGGCTCTATCACCGTTTTCTGGAGATCAAAACAGACAAAGAGCTCTCTTCGACACTCAATGAAGAGAGTGAGACAGAACTGCTCGAAGAGGATATCTCTCTCACCGAGTTTCTCAAAAACAGCAGCGATATTCTCACGAGCGAAGAGTCCGCACCGATCATCAAGTTCGTTAACTCGCTCTTTTATCAGGCGTTGAAAAAGGGGGCTTCGGATATCCATATCGAGTCGCATGAAAAGCGGGGCATGGTGCGTTTTCGTATCGACGGCGTACTGGTCAAGCATGTCGATCTGGACAAAAATATCATCGCGCTCGTTGTCAGCCGTATCAAAGTGATCTCAAACCTCGATATCTCCGAGAAGCGGATACCGCAGGATGGCCGTACACAGGTTAAGATCGCCGGCAAGGATCTCGATATCCGTGTCTCCGTGCTGCCGACCTACTATGGCGAACGTGTGGTTATGCGGATATTGATGGAGTCGAGCGAGATTCCCACGCTCGAAAAGCTTGGCTTCACCAGACGTCTGCAAAACGAGTTCGAGAAACTGCTGGAGCACTCGCACGGGATGATCCTCGTAACGGGTCCCACGGGAAGCGGTAAGTCGACGACGCTGCACACCTTTTTGCAGACGGTCGCGACGCCGGATAAAAATATCATCACCGTTGAAGATCCGGTCGAGTACAAGGCGGACAACATCAATCAGATTCAGGTCAATGTCAAGACCGGGCTCACCTTCTCGTCGGGTCTGCGTTCTATCCTGAGACAGGACCCGGATATCGTCATGGTGGGTGAGATACGTGACAAAGAGACTGCGGAGATCGCGATACAGGCGGCATTGACGGGTCACCTCATGCTCTCTACCCTGCACACCAACAACACGGCCGCGGCGATCACGCGACTGGTAGACATGGGGGTCGACGACTTTCTGATCAGTTCGTCACTGCTGGGCGTACTGGCACAGCGTCTGGTGAGAAAGCTCTGCAACGCATGCAAAAAAGAGAGCGCTCTGCCCCGGGATATCGTCGAAGAGTTTGACATCCGGGGAGACTACAAAGTCTACGAAGCGGTGGGGTGTCCCAAGTGTAACTTTACCGGTTTTTCCGGCCGGCAGGCGGTGGGTGAACTGCTCATCATGGATGATGAAGTGAAGATGATGCTCAAAAACAAGATGACCGACTTCGAGATACGCGAAGCGATGCGCGGTAAGGGGATGAAGCTGATCGGTGAGCAGCTGATGGAGCTCCTGCTCGCCGGTGAGACCTCCCTCAAAGAGGTGATACGCGTAGGACTCAAAGACTAAGATGATCTTTCTCTACAAAGGGTTCGACAAAAACGGCAAAAAGGTCAAAGCACGCATCGAAGCGCAGGATCTGGAGGAAGCCAAACGCAAACTCAGAAGCCGGGGCATCATCTACCAGAGTATCGAAGAGTCGGGCGTCTCTCTTTGGGACAGGGTCAGTTTCAAACGCAAAAAGACGCTTCCCGCCAAGCAGCTCGCCGCACTCTCCAGAAATCTGGCAATCTATCTGCGCAGCGGCATACCGATCGTCAATGTCATCCGTCTGGCGAAGTCACAGTATGAGAGCGATCCGTTGATGGTCGATTTTCTCAGTTCGCTGGAGACGAGTATGGATGAGGGTAAGAGCTACTACGCGGCGCTCGAAGCGCAGGAGATCCTGGAGCTGCCTGCCTTTTACAAACAGTCGATCAAAGTGGCTGAAGAGAGCGGCAGTCTGGCGGAAGTGCTGATGGAGATGGCGCGCTTCGTCGAGGAGCAGGACAAGGTGGCCGGTAAAGTGAAGCAGGCGCTGGTCTATCCGATGTTCATCGTCGTCATCTCGGTCATGATGGTGGCATTTATGCTGACCACTGTCGTACCCAAAATCACGAGCATGTTCACACAGCTCAAACAGGAACTTCCCGGCATCACCAAAGCGGTGATCGCAGCAGGTGATTTTCTGGGAGCCTACTGGCTCCATATCGCCATTTTTATCGTTATTGCAGCGTTGCTGTTTCAGTTCATGCTGCGTACAAGCGAACGTTTCAAATATCTGTACCACCGCTTCCTGCTCTCCCTGCCTCTTTTTGGAAAGATTATACAGACTTTCGAACTGGCACGCTTCTCCTACATCACGGCAGTACTGGTGCGATCGGGTGTGACATTTGTACATGCGGTCAAACTTGCATCCAATATCCTGGACAATGTGGTGATCCGCGATGAGTTTGTCAGGGCATCCAACGAAGTGGTGGAGGGAAAGAAATTTTCCACCTCCCTGGCAAAGTACGGTAAACATGTCGACAAATCGTTTATACAGGCGATCGCACTCGGTGAAGAGACGAGCGAAGTGGCGCTGGTACTGGAAAATCTGGCCGATCTCTACTTCGAAGAGAACCGTGCGAAGATCGACCTCTTCCTGTCACTGCTGGAGCCGATACTGATCCTCTTTGTCGGTGCGACGATCGGTGTGATCGTCATCGCGATGTTGCTGCCTATCTTCTCGATGAATATGGGGAAAATGTAGGAATATTTCATATTGAAATATTTCTGCTAAAAATAGAATATTTTCATTACAATAGTGCTAACAAAAAAGAGGAGTTAGCATGAAAACGATCGAATCTATTACCTACCGTAGCCCTTTTGGCAAGAGAGAGATCAGCGTGGTACTTTCACAAGAGAGTATCTGGCTGACGCAGCTTCAGATGAGCCGGCTTTTTGGCTGCCGTGTGCAGGAGGTCTATCATCTACTCAAAAGCCTCTTTAAAAGTGGTGAACTCGATCCGAAACGCGCCAACCGCACACTTGCGATCCCGGGGCGTAACGGCGAGTCTGTCGGCGCCAACCTCTACAATCTCGACGCTGTCATCGCAGCCGGATACCGTCTCAACCCAAGAGAAGCGACACATTTTCATATCTGGAGTACACAGGTGCTCAAAACACATCTGCTTGCCGGTACCCTACCGGAAGCACATGGCATCATCGAGAGCCTGAAACGCAGGATCTCGCACATGCTGGCAGTCGC
>JANTHT010000169.1 GCA_024762235.1 Sulfurospirillum sp. | reverse complement strand
CTCTACAGACTCGAGCAAAAGAGTGCTGAGGAGGGGCGTGAGAACCTGCCCGACTATACACGTGAACTCGAAGCGGTGGAGACCAGGCTCAATCAGAAGCTTAACGACCTGAGCGATCCGCTTTTGCGGGCGATCCGTGCGATCAAACAGATGGAAGAGGAGATGATCCGCATCAACGATTCACTCAACGAACGCATCTCCAAAATCGAAGAGAACAACCGCCTCAGTTCCATGTCCGCCACCAGCAAGCTGATCAACGAAAAAGCGATCATCGAACTCTACAAAAACGGCTACAGCGCCGAAGAGATCGCCCGACGCGAGCGCACGCCGCTGGGTGAAGTGGAGTTGATCCTCAAGATCGCCGATCTCAAATGATTACGACCGCCGACACCTCCTGGCAACCGCTTTTGAAAGAGGCGTTCGAAGCCTTCGAACCGCACTATCTCGACTACCTGCAGAACGACCGCGGCTATTTTCCCGACAAAGCAAACATGCTCAACGCCTTCAAAACCCTCCCTCTGGATCGCACGCGCTATATCCTCTTCGGTCAGGATCCCTATCCGCGGCGGGAGAGTGCGACGGGGTACGCTTTCATCGACGGGAAGGTGCGGTCGCTCTTTTCGCAAAACGGCCTCAGCAAAGAGGTCAACCGTGCCACGAGCCTGCGCAACTTCATCAAGATGCTGCTGGTGTGTGAAGGGGCACTGCAGGAGGATTTCTCGGCAGCGGCGGTTGCACAGGTCGATAGGGCCGGATATATCCGGACGATCGACGCACTGCGTCAAAACTTCGAAAAAAACGGGGTACTGTTACTCAACACGGCACTGCTCTTCAGTTCCAAAGAGGAGAGCCGCAAGCACATCAAAGCATGGCGGGGGTTTGTCGACACGCTGCTGCGTCAGCTGGCGGGGAGGGATGTGGCGTTGATTCTGTTTGGCAGGATGGCCGAAGAGATCGACAAGTTTGCAAGTGCGGAGGGGTTTGCCAGACATATCCTCCCACACCCCTACAACCTCTCATTCATCACCGATCCAAAGGCGCATGCACTCTTCGGACCGATGCATTTGCTCAGTACCTAAGCGTTGATGTTCTCTTCCGCCATCTGATCGAGTTTTTCGAAGAGCTCTTCACTCGCCTTCTCCATCTCTTTGAAGTTGGCCATCAGATCCGGTACAACCGCTTTGGTAAGCGGTTTGTCGGTGATGGCGATGTTTCTGTTGGCGGCATCGTGTACTCTGGCATGTACAGGTTCGATCGCTTTAAATGTCGCTGTCCTGCCGAATGTCTCGCGCCCTTCGCCGTTGTACCATTTACCGAAACGACAGTCGTTGTGTGAGACTCTCGGACTCTCGTTACCGTCATCGTAGAGGACGGTGTTGTAGATGTTCGCTTTGTAGAGGATATGGTCCGCTTTGACAGAGATCGCAAAAGATCTGTTCTTGACATATTCTGCATTTCTCGATGTGATATTTGCATCTTCATTGAAGTGGCTCAGTGTCGACTGGAAGTTGTCGACCGTTTCACCCGAATTGGTGGCGATGGTGTTGACCTCTTCGACATTGGACTGGATATCCATCGTCTCCTGCTGGAGTGTCTGGACAGTGATGGCGATCTCTGCAGTCGCTTTCTGGGTGCGTTCGGCCAGCTTGCGCACTTCATCCGCCACGACGGCGAAGCCGCGCCCGTGTTCGCCGGCACGTGCCGCTTCGATCGCCGCATTGAGTGCGAGCAGGTTGGTCTGATCGGCGATATCTTTGATCAGATTGACGACAGAAGTGATCTCTCCTGTGCGCTCATTGAGAGAACTGGCGGCATCGGTGACACCGGAGATCAGTTCGATCAGATGGTTCAGTTGCCCGGAGAGTTCGACAGTCACTTCCATGCTGGAGTCTGACTGGTCGGCAGTCTTCTGCGCACGTTCGGTGATATCGTTGATCAGATCGATACTGTCTCTCAGGTCACTCTGGATGATGCTCATACCGGCTTTGATGCCGCCGCTGATCTCGTCGACCTTGAGTGCAAGTTCGCTTTTGAGGCGGTTTTTGTTCGCTTCGATGACATCTTCGACCGCTTTGCTCGAGAGTTGGCAGTTGTTTTTAAAAGTCCCCTTGAGCCCCTGACAGAAGATTTTACGGTAAGTCTCTCCTTCGCCCGCTTTCTGGAGTGCGTTTGCCGTGCCCCGCAGTGTCGCTTCGACCTGATCGAGCATGTTGTTGATATTCCATGCGACTCTGGCCATAGGATCGTTGGGATCTATCCCGGTGATACGCACTTCGATGTTGCCGTTTGCCGCCTGATCGGTGACATGCTCTATCTTTTGCATCAGTGTGTGGCGGTTTTGCGGCTTAGTCTGCCTGGATCGAGACAATAAATTCGTCATAACTTACTCCTTTTTCTTTCAACAGGTTGTTCAGATGTGCTTCGGATGCAGCGATACCGCCGCTGTTTTCGAGTGATCTCAGCTTTTCGTAGAGCGGTTTGATCACAGCGAGCGCTTTGTCGGAGGGTTTGATACGCACCGAATAGTAGCCTATGATATTGTGATTGTTATCGTAGGATGGGGTGACGTTGGCGTAAACCCAGTAGAAACTGCCGTCAGCAGAGAGATTTTTGACATAGGCGAAGATCTCGTTGCCGCTCTGGACATGTTCCCAGAGCAGTTTGAAGACTATTTTGGGTGTGTCGGGGTGACGGATGATACTGTGCGGTTTGCCCAAAAGCTCCGCTTCGGGCATCCTGGACATCTCCATGAAGATTTCGTTACAGTAGGTGATGCGACCTTTGGTATCGGTTTTGGAGATGATAAAATCATCTTCCCGCATCTGTTGCTCATGATTGTTCGGCATCGGGGCACTCATGCTTACTCCTTGTTGGGTTGATTTGGTATAATATCGGTATAGAGGAAATTTATTTTAGGGGCGGGGGTATATGCTTATAGACGGACACAACAGGGTAGTCAATTATCTGCGGGTATCGGTAACGGAGCGGTGCAACTTCCGCTGTCAGTACTGTATGCCCGACAAACCCTTCTCTTGGGTACCCAGAGAGAACCTGCTCTCTTTCGAAGAGCTCTTTCTATTCATCAAAGCGGCGATGGACGAGGGGATCACCAAAGTGCGCATCACCGGCGGAGAACCGCTGTTGCGTGAGGATCTGGACAAATTTGTCGCAATGATCTACAACCACAATCCCGATGTCGATCTCGCTTTGACGACGAACGGTTACCTTTTGAAACAGGTGGCCGCGAAGCTTCGCAAAGCAGGTCTCAAACGACTCAACATCTCCCTCGATTCGCTCAGGCCGGAGACGGCACAGCGTATCGCGCAGAAAGATGTACTCAAAGAGGTTTTGGCCGGGATCGACGCAGCGTTGAAAGTGGGGCTGAAGGTCAAGGTGAACATGGTGCCCCTCAAAGGGATCAACGACGACGAGATCGTCGATATCCTCGACTACTGCAAGGCAAGAAACATCGAAGTGCGATTTATCGAATATATGGAAAACGCGCTTGCCAGCGACCAGATCAAAGGATTGCTCGGCAAAGAGATACTCGAAAAGGTGAAAGAGAAGTATACCATCAGAAAAGTGGGCAGAGAGGGGAGCAGCCCCTCATTCTCCTACCTGCTGGAGGATGGCTACAAGTTCGGCTTGATCGATCCGCACAAGCATGACTTCTGTGAGACATGCAACCGCATCCGGCTCACAGCGGAGGGGCATCTGATTCCCTGCCTCTACTTCGACGAAGCGATGAGCATCAAAGATGCGGTCAAGGCGGGAGATGTACCCGCAGCCGTGGACGTGCTCAGAACGGTGCTTCGAGACAAACCCAAAGAGAATCGCTGGAGTGACGCAGAAAACGAAACCAGCAGCAGAGCCTTTTATGAAACTGGCGGGTGAAACGGTGCGGACTTTGT
>JANTHT010000168.1 GCA_024762235.1 Sulfurospirillum sp. | reverse complement strand
TTCAAGAAACTCGAAAAAAAGGGGATCAAAGAGGCCCACATCGACTGTGACCACCTCAAAACTTTTTCAGTGCCCAAACAGACGGGGAAATGTCCCTTCTTCCCCGAGAAAAGGGGCCCGATGGAGTTTACCACCTCTTTCTACTATCTCTGCAAAGAGTCTGTCACGATCTACACCAAATGTGCAAAGTTTCATATCTTCAGAGAGGATGTCAAAGTGGAAAAGAAAAAGTTCCATACGGTGAAAACAAAAAAAGATTCCTGTGAAGAGATCTACGAATTTTACTACTACAACATCAACTATATCAACTATGAGAAGAAACAGATCGTATTCTATTTCAACAACGGCAAACATATCGGCTTCGATGCCGCAAAGAAACCGGCGAAAAAGGTGATCGAAGCGATGCGACAGAATATGCGGAAATCGATACGCCGCAAAACGATCCATGCGTATGGCAAGGCATTCCCTGTGGAACTGGTCAAGATGCCTGAGAGTGCTGTTTTGACGCGCCCCTCCCTCCATACGGAAGAGAAGTCAGAAAGCGCGCGGGGAGAAGTGCAGGAGAAGCAGGAGTAACCCGCTTCTGCCTCAGAGATCAGTGTAACGCTTCGTTAAGTTTCACTTCACGTGTGCTTCTGAAGGCTTTGACTTCGCCCGAGATGCTGTCCTGTCTGAAGTGGATGCCGTTGAGGCCGGCCAGTTTCGCGCCTTTAAAGACATCGGTATCCTGTGCATCCCAGTCGGGATTGGCCTCTTTGATCTTTTTGAACTCTTCGGTATCGATGACCACTTTGGTACCTGCCAGAATCGCGACACCCGCATCGACGATGCATCCGTCTCCCAGCGGGATTCCTGTAACGGAGTTGGCGCCGAGCAGTGTATTTTGCCCTACGGTGATCGGATTGCCGTCGGTACCGCTGAGGACACCGAGTATGCTCGCACCGCCGCCGACGTCGCTGCCGCTGCCGACGACTGCAGAGGAGCTGATACGCCCTTCCACCATGACGGGACCGGTCGTGCCGGCATTGAAGTTGACGTAACTGGCACCCGGCATGACGGTCGTTCCGGGATGCAGCTGTGCACCCATGCGCACTTTCGAACTGTCGAGGATACGGGTATTGTCCGCCGGGATGACATGCTGCAGGTATCTCGGAAATTTATCCACCGAAGTGATCTCCGGATAGACGCCATCTACTTTGAGCATGATCTCATTCTCTCTCAGCCATGCCAGTTCTATCGGTGCGTTGCCACTCCAGGCGACATTTTCGAGGATACCGAAGGCACCGTCGAGATTGAGACCGCGAAGGGGCGCTTTACCGAGTGAGAGTGCGTAGAGTTTGAGATAGACACTCTCCACAGAGCATGGCGCCGCGTCGGCGAAGAGAAAAACAAGCCTGAAACTCTCTGTTTCACCTTCCTCTTCAAGAGCGATCACGTTGTCGATCGCTTTGATCACCTGCACGTTTTTGTGGGCTTCGCCCACCGCCTCTTCCAGATAGGGTGCAAAGAGCGCTTTGGCATTGTCGATGAATTCCCTGGAAATTCCGGTGACAAATTCACTGCCGCTCGTATCGATCGTGACACCGCTCTCTTCGAGAGATGCCATAAAGACCGCTGCTGAACCGTAGTTTTCGCACCAGTTGACCGTCGGATAGGTCGCCTGAAGAATCTTTTCACTGTTTTTCTGGCCGCGGTCGACTCTTGCAATACCGAAACCGACCGGTTCTCTATAGGTTCCGCCGCTTTTGTAAGCTTCTATAAATTCAGCAAACGCTTCACTGTCTTTGATCTTCTCAAATGCCATGAATAGTTATCTCCTTTTCGAATATGATTTATTTCTGTTGCTACGATCGTCGCCGTCACGTTTTCGCTTGTTGCGGCCACGGTTGTTGTGTCCGCGATTGCGTCTCTTCCCGCTGCGCTTCTGCGCCTCATCATTTTCGAAACGCGCGAAGAGCTGTGAGATTTCACTGCTGTTCATACCGATTTTGTCACTTCCTCCGATGTCGTTTGCGCTATACATCAAGGAGGCCAGTTTGAGTGCGATATCTTCATCGACAAACTCTTTCTTCAGATCTTCAACCAGCTCGCGAGCGATATCGCTGACAGGTTGTGCCGCGATCTTTTCGAGCATGTTGCCGCGCTGGCGCATCTGCACATCCGCGATGCTCGGAATCACTTTCGACTGCAGTTGGGATCCGACATTTTTCTGGATCTTCTTGAGGGAGTTGAACTCATGCGGTGTGACGATGGAGATCGCTTTGCCCTCTCTTCCCGCCCTACCCGTACGACCGATACGGTGCACGTAACTCTCCGAGTCAAAGGGGATATGGTAGTTGAAGACATGGGTGACATTGCTCACATCGAGCCCTCTTGCCGCGACGTCGGTCGCGATAAGAATCTCGAGATTGTCCCGTTTGAAAGCTTTGATCACCTCTTCACGCTGGCGCTGCTCCATGTCGCCATGCAACCCTTTCGCCGAATAGCCTTTGGAGGAGAGGAAGTTGCTCAGACGGTCCACCTCTCTCTTGGTACGGCAGAAGACGATCGCTTTCTCCGGATCTTTGAAGTCGAGCAGACGGATCAGGGCATCGTCCCGCTCGTTTTCACGCACGACGTAATAATCCTGTGAGATGTTGGTATTGGTGACGTTCTTTTTGGTGATCGTCACGAACTCGGGACGGTAGAGGATCGTTTTGGAGAGTTCTTTGATGGCGGGTGGCATCGTCGCCGAAAACATCAGCGTCTGTCTGGTGCTGTGGAAGTAGGTAAAGATCTCTTTGATATCCTCCAGAAAGCCCATGTCCAGCATCTCGTCCGCTTCGTCGAGGACGACGAACTTCGGCGCGATGTCGATCTGGCCGTTACTGAGCAAGTCGAGAAAGCGGCCCGGCGTGGCGACGATGACACCTGCGTTATTGATATGTTTGATCTGTCGATGATAGGAGCTCCCGCCATAGACGGTGGCTGTGTTGACGCCAAGATATTTGCCGAAGCGGTAGATTTCGTCGCTCACCTGTGTCGCGAGTTCGCGTGTCGGGACGATGATGACCGCTTCGACGCTGCCGTCGAGTGCCATCATGTTGAGGATCGGCAGACCGAACGCCGCGGTTTTACCGGTACCGGTGTGGGCCTGTGCGACGATATCTTTTCCTTCGAGGACGATCGGGATCGCCTCCTGTTGTACGGGACTCGGCTCTCTGAAGCCGGCATCGTCGATCGCTTTTTGCAGCTGTGGTTTAAAGTTGAATTCTTTGAATGTCATATGCTCTCTTTGTATCATGCCATCTAAAATATGTTCATATCCCAGATAGTACGTATACAGAAATCCAGGAAAGTAGTAAGGGAAGGTAGTTTGGATTTTTTCCCGTTATCTTAGAAGGTGTGGCATTATACCCAAAAAAGGGGCAAAATCATACAATTTCATTCTTAATTTTTAAATTACTCTTTCATTTCCGAATGCTGCTCTCATGATGGTGTGCGGAGAGCAGATCTCTGAGGCTGTTGTGTACATCTTTACCGTGCAGTATGGCGTAGACTTCACGCGCTATCGGTGTGTAGATATCTCTCTTTTCAACAATCCTGTAGACCGCTTCGGTGGTGTAGACGCCTTCTGCGACCTCCCCCAGCGCTTCCAGAATCTCATGTAGCGGTCTGTTGGCAGCGAGACCGAGGCCGACGCGGTAGTTGCGGGAGAGTTTGCTCGTGGCTGTCAAAAAAAGATCTCCCGCTCCGCTGAGTCCCAGAAAAGTCTCCTGCTGCGCACCGTAACAGGCACCGAAACGTGCCATCTCGACAAGTCCCCTGGCTATCAGTGAAGCGCGCGCATTGTTGCCCAGCGCCAGTCCGTCGCAGATACCGCTGGCGATGGCGATGATATTTTTATAGGCACCGCTCACCTCTGCTCCGATCGT
>JANTHT010000167.1 GCA_024762235.1 Sulfurospirillum sp. | reverse complement strand
ACGATCATCGTATAGCGGATTGATGAAGACAAAATTTTCGGAGATTTTGAAGGTCAGAAAAGAGAAGGTCTCCGAAATCGAACGCAAACTCGCCTCCATGCGGGCACAAAAAGCGCAGACAGAGGGTGGGATTGCGGAAATTCAGTCACAAATCGCGCAGCATGCGATACCCGGGAAAGGTGACTATGCACTTATGCAGGAGGCACTCGCCACGAAGCGTTTTCTTCAGAGGGACAAACAACAAAAAGAAAATATGTTAAAATATTTTGAGCAGGAGATAAATACTCTCAATATACTCTATAAAGAGGCTTCGCTGGAGTATGAGAAGATAAAGCACCTGCACAGTGTAGAGATCGAAAAGGTGGTGGAGATGCAGAAGAGAGAGGAAGCCAAACGTCTCGACGAGATCGCCTCTCAGCTATTTTCACGCAATCAGAAAGGAACCGCTTGAACTATCTGATCATTTTGATGCTCTTACCGGGGGCTTTACTGCATGCCAAAGATAGCCAAAAACTGGTGGATTGCAACGCCGTATTCGAGCAGCGCAAGGGGGAGATTCTCAGAGAACTGGACCGCCTGGATGAAGCGCAGCAGGGGTTTGAACTCTACAAAGAGGCACAGCTGGATCTGATCGCCAAAAAAGAGCGGAAACTCTCCGAGAAGCTCTCCGAAGTCAACGCTACACTGCAGAAAGTGACCGCGACCAAGAAAGAGATTCTGGAGCTCTACGAAAAGAACAAAAAACTGCTCGAAGAGATCAAAAAAGCGAAAGATGACAAGATCACAGCCTCCTACCTGAAGATGAAAGACTCCAAAGCGGCTGCGATACTCGATGCGATGCCGCGTCCCGAAGCGGCGAAGATCCTCTTCAATCTCACTCCCAAAAAGATCGCCAAAGTGATGGCGAAGATGGATCCCGATATCGCTTCGAAAGTGACGGAGCTTTTGACACAGGGGCCGCCCTTCGACAGCAACAGTACCAAATAATTCATAATTTACTAAAAATTCGCTACACTAGAGTATCAATACGAATATCAATATTACTACAAGGCACTCTGATGAAGATAAGATTACCACATGCGCCTTATATCGCCCGAAAAATTGCAATCGATCTGCTCAACTCCGGTTATGTCACCTTTACCGAAGGTGTCGATGTCGTCGCTCAGAAAGCCGAAGAGGTATTGACTGAAGATCTGAAAAAAGAGCTGGCCCTCGAAGAGCGCGTCAACGAGATTCTCGAAGAGAACGAAGACGAGATGGAGTTCATGCGTGTGGACAGGCGCAACATGTTCTGGCTGGTCAAAAAGAAGATGGCCAGAGAGTACGATGTCATCCTCTCCTACGAAGATCGCTTCAACAAAGTTGCACACGAGATTCTCGACAAGCTCTACGACGAAGATCTGATCAACTACAGCGTCAGCGAAAATGTCGTCAAAAATGTCATCTATACCGCGATTGAGAACTATATCCAGAGTTTCGAAGAGATCGAGGACAATGTACTCGAAAAGATCGAAAAGATGCAGCGTAAACTGATCCCCGGCACCGACGAGTACAATGTCGTCTTCGAGAGGCTCTATCGTGAAGAGTTGCGCAAGAGAGGGATGATGTGATGCAGAGACTTTCCAAAATATGGCTCTATCTGGAAGATGGCACCTATCTTGAAGCGAAAAGCTTCGGCCATGCAGGGACTAAAACCGGTGAAATCGTCTTCAATACTTCGATGAGCGGATATCAGGAGATCATGAGCGATCCCAGTTACGCCGGACAGTTTGTGGTCTTTACGATGCCGGAGATCGGCAATGTCGGATGCAACCCTGACGACATGGAGAGTAAAGAGGTCTACAGCAGCGGAGCCATCATTCGCAATTATCAGGAGCGTTTTTCAAACTTTCGGGGTGAAGAGTCTCTGAGCCACTTTCTGAAAAGGCATGAAAGTCTGGGAATCTGTGATATCGATACCCGTTTTCTAACGAAACTGATCCGTCAAAAGGGACCACAGATGATGATCGCTTCGACCGAAGTTTCGGATAAAGATGCGTTGAAAAAGTTACTCGAAGCGGCACCGAGGATCGAAGAGGTGAACTATATCGAAGCAGTGAGTACCAAAGAGGTCTATCATCATGCAAGCGGAAGCTGGGATCCTTTGAAACAGTGCTACCGGGAGCCTATGTCACTGGGCAAGAAGATTGTCGTCATCGACTTCGGTGTCAAGCGTAACATCCTCAATGAACTGCGTCAGACAGGACTCAGCGTCGAAGTGATTCCGCACGATTTTGATCCACTCGATCTGATCGAACGATACCGAAAGCATGCTATCGCAGGTGTTTTTCTCTCCAACGGCCCCGGTGATCCGCTGATCCTGACAGAAGAGGCGGCAAAGATCCGGCAATTGATCGACGCCAAAATACCGATGTTCGCGATCTGCCTGGGGCACCAGCTTCTCTCGATCGCCCACGGGCACAAAACCTACAAACTCAAGTTCGGTCAGCATGGCGGTAACCATCCTGTCGCGAACCAGAGTACCAGACGTGTCGAGATCACGGCGCAGAACCACAACTACAACGTTCCCGACTCTATCTGTGGCATCGCCACCGTCACACATATCAACCTCTTCGACAACACGATAGAGGGTGTTAGTTACAACGACGAACCGATCTTTTCGGTGCAACACCACCCCGAAGCGAGTCCGGGTCCGCACGACAGCAAATATATCTTCGAAACCTTCGCCCGAAGCCTTTAAAGCGAGCGCTGTTTAGCGCTCCCGGCGCGGGGCGGTGAGCAGTGTCGATCCGAACATCGAGAGCAGTACGTAGCCTATGAAGAAGTAGAGACCGCTTTCGATCTGCAGAGAGGTGTGAATATCCTGTTTGGTCGAAAAGAGCACGACCAGCAGTGCCACGATAAAGACATCCACCATCGACCACTTCCCGATTTTTTCGATCAGCTTGACACTCTTTCTACCGAAGCCGCTCTCCCTGAAAAAGCCGTACATCATGATAATCAGTGACTTGAAGAGCGGTATCATGACACTGAAAAGGAGTACCAGTGTCGCGATCAGATAGTTGGATTGGGAAAAGAGCCTGGCGATCGTACCGGTGAGACTTTTGCTCTCGAAAGAAAGCGTCACTTCTCCCAGAACAGGCAGAGAGCTGTAGACATGCATGATGACCAGCGGCGTAAAGAGCGCGGCCAAAAGGCTGATCAGTGCGCTGATACCGATGAAGAGTATCAGCAGATCGTAGTCGATCAGGTAGAAGAGGAGGGCGAAAAGGAGAATCGTTCCGAAAAAGAGATAGAGATAGCGGATACTCTTTTCATGCTGCAGTGCCGCTTCCTTTCCCAGCTTTTGGATCTGTGCATTTTTTCGGGTGTAGTGGTCGTAGAGGCCTGCGGAGAGTGTTTCGAGAAGACTGTCGATCTTTTTGTGGATCGTTTCTGTCGTATCGCTTCGGGCAGAGAGCGCTTTGGAGATCTCTACGGAGCGGTATTCGGCCAGATAGGCACTGTAACCGACGAAAAGCAGTGTGGATATGACCAGAAAAAGAAGGGTATATTTCAGAGATGCATGCATCGATGCGCCTTTTGGGGAGTGTGCCGCAGCCGCAAAAAGCGGCCGGGCAAAAAAGGAAGGAGTAGCGATCTATCTTTTTGAGAACTGAGGACTTCTTCTCGCTTTTCTCTTTCCATATTTTTTTCTCTCGACGACCCTGGAATCCCTTGTCAGCATTCCCTGAGGCTTGAGAATCGCACGAAACTCCGCATCGTACGCGACGAGCGCTTTGGAGATACCGTGACGGACCGCATCGGCCTGCGCGGAGACACCGCCGCCCTGTGTTGTCGCGATGATATCGACAGACTGCTCCTGTTTTGTCATGTTGAGTGGCTGCATGACACGTTTTTTGAGCAGGTCGAGACCACCGAGC
>JANTHT010000166.1 GCA_024762235.1 Sulfurospirillum sp. | reverse complement strand
TTTTGGATCATACTCTTCGTCGCACTGGCACTTCTATTTATATACGATCCGAAAATCGATCTTCAGGCCGCTTCGCTTTTTTATAAAGAGGGTACATTCTATCTGGCAGATAATCCGCTGGTACAGTTTCTCTACCACTACTCTCCCTGGTTCGCCGTCGGTGTGGGCATCGTATCACTGGGCATGCTTGTGGCAGATTTCATAAGCAAAAAAGAGTACTTCGGCATACGCAGAAAAGTTTGGGCATATCTGCTTTTGGCATTGCTGCTAGGTCCCGGGCTCGTTGTCAATTTTGTCTTCAAAGAGCACTGGGGACGTGCAAGACCGGTACAGGTGACACAGTTTGGCGGAGAGAAAAACTTCACTCCGGCCTTCATCCCGGCCAATCAATGCAGTCACAACTGCTCCTTCAGCTGCGGCCATGCATCAAACGGTTTCTATTTCATAGCGCTGGCACTGCTTGCCAAAAAACACCGCTGGCTCTGGCTGACACTCGCGACTCTCTTCGGATTTCTGATCGGTGCGGGGCGGATGGCACAGGGCGGACACTTTCTGAGCGATGTCATCTTCTCTTTCTTCTTTGTGCTCTTTACATCGCTGCTGCTCTACAGGTGGTTTTTCGGCAGGGAGGAGAAGGAGAGGCAGAAGGATCTAAATGATGCCTGATTTTCTGAAAAGCAGAGGATTCATTCTCGCTTCACTGGTACTCTTCACACTTTCGGTCTATGCCTATTTCTATCTCGACAGAGCGCTGGCCCGGTTTTTTCATGCCATGCATGACAATCCGCTCGAAGATGCGATCAACGCCCTCTCCGTTTTGGGTGAGAGTCAGTGGTATATCGTTCCGGCCCTTCTGCTATGGCTCTGGTTCCGTCGCCGCGGGGAGGTGGGACATGCCAAAGCGGCACTGTACGTTCTGCTGGCGAACATCGTTGCAGGTGTCGCCGTATGGGTGCTGAAGATCCCTTTCGGACGTCTGCGGCCGAAGATGCTCTTCGAACATCATCAGTATGGATTCGAGGGACTGGGGCTTCGCTACCCCTATGTCTCCTTTCCCTCCGGACACTCGATCACGATCTTTGCGACAGCAACCGCACTCGCCCTGCTCTTTCCCCGTTACCGGGTACCTTTTTTTGTCGTAGCCGTGCTGGTCGCATTCAGCCGGGTGACACGAGGGGACCACTACTTCAGTGACGTACTGGTAGGTTCATGGCTGGGTGTTCTGGTCTCACTCTGGCTCTATCACATACTCTACAGGAGGGAAGATGCTACGCGATCTTGACCGAAAAGAGGTATGGCTGCTGCTTCTGCTCGCACTGATCTCATTTTATCTGCCGCTCTCCCTTGCACCGCTTTTTGATCTTGACGAGGGGGCTTTCAGCGAAGCGACACGCGAGATGCTGACCGGCAAAGATTACATCACCACCTATCTCAACGGCGATCTGCGCTTTGACAAACCGATCCTGATCTACTGGCTGCAGCTACTGAGTGTCAAACTCTTCGGGCTCCATGAATTTGCCCTGCGCCTCCCCTCCGCCATCGCCGGAACACTCTGGGTGGCGGTGACCTACCTCTTCAGCAGACGTTTTCTGGGACGGGACGTCGCTTTTTATGCGGCGCTCTTCATGCTCTCAGCGCTGCAGATCAATCTGATCGCCAAAGCTGCCATCGCCGACGGATTGCTCAATCTCTTCATTGCAGTGACGATGTTCGGTATCTACCTCTACTACACGACCGAAAAGAGGCGCTATCTTTACGCCACCTTCCTCTTCATGGCACTCGGCTTTCTGACCAAGGGGCCTGTCGCGATCCTGATTCCCTTTGTCGTCTCACTGCTTTTCTTCAGCCTCAGAGGCCGCTTCAGGCTCTGGCTCAAAACCGCTTTCGATCCGATCGGACTGCTACTCTTTGCCGTCGTCGCACTCCCGTGGTATCTCCTCGAGTATCAGGCGCAGGGGATGGCTTTTATCGACGGATTTTTCCTCAAACACAACCTGCACCGCTTCGACACCTCGATGGAGCGCCACAGCGGCGGATGGTACTACTATCTCATCGTCATACTGATCGGACTGCTCCCTTTTACCTATCCGGTACTCAAAGCGTTTCGGTCACCGAAAAAGTTGATAGCGCACGATCTGACACGCTACCTGCTGCTCTGGTTCGGATTTGTCTTTCTCTTTTTCTCACTCTCCGGAACCAAACTGCCGCACTATATCATCTACGGCTATACCCCGCTCTTTCTCTTCGGGGCGATGGCGATGCATGCAGGTATCTCCAAAGCGTGGCTCATCTGGCCGGTTGTTCTTTTCCTGGCGATACTCCTCTTCTTTCCCGAGATCGCACTCTACGCCAAACCGCACATCAGAGACCATCTCGCGCAGCTCCTGATCGACCATGTATACGAGGCGTTCGGGAAAAACTACCGTACGATACTCATCATCTCCATCGTCGCCATACTGTCAACGCTCTCCTCCGAGTTCGGGAAAAAAGCGACGCTGATCATGATCGCCTTCGCCTTTTCGCTGGCGATCAACTACGCCCTGCTCCCCGCGTATGGCAAACTGATGCAGGAGCCTGTCAAAAAAGCGGCGCTGCTGGCAAAAGAGAAGCACTACGCCGTACATATGTACAAAGTCAACATGCCCAGTTTCAACCTCTACTACGAAGGGCTGGTCAGCAGGGAGAAACCGGAGGCGGGAGATGTCGTCTTTACCAAAGTGACCTCTTTGAAAGATTTCAAAGATTATGATACGCTCTACAAAAAGAATGCATTTGCACTCATAAGGATCAAACCATGAAAAACGCGCCCGAAAAAAAATCGAAAAAAGCGTCGAAAAACAGATCAAAAAAACTCTCTCTCGTCATCCCGGTGATGAACGAAGAGGAGAACGTCAAACCACTTCTGGAAAAGGTCTATCATGATCTCGAAGGGATCGACTACGAAGTGATACTCGTCGATGACGGCTCCACCGATCGTACCGTCGAAGAGATTAAAAAGTATGCCAATGACCGTACCAGGCTGATCGTTTTCAATCGCAACTACGGTCAGACGACCGCGATGGCGGCAGGGATCAACGAAGCGCAGGGGGAGTTGATCGCAACGATCGACGGCGACCTGCAAAACGACCCGGCAGATATCCCGATGATGATCGACATGCTCGAAAAAGATGGGTGGGATGTCGTCGCGGGACGCCGTGCCAACAGACAGGACGGCATGCTGCTGCGCAAGATTCCCAGCAAGATCGCCAACTACATCATCCGCAGGAGCACCGGCGTCTATCTCCAGGATTACGGCTGTACACTGAAGGTATTCAAACGGGATATCGCCAAAAATCTGGGTCTCTACGGTGAGTTGCACCGCTTCATCCCGGTGCTGGCGAAGATGCAGGGCGCGCGCATCACCGAAGTCGACGTACGCCACCACCCGAGACTCCACGGCGAATCCAAATATGGTATCGGGCGTACCTTCAAAGTGATCAGCGACCTCTTGCTGATGCTCTTTATGCAGAAGTACCGCACCAAACCGATCCACCTCTTCGGCGGACTCGGTGTACCGATGTTTCTGATCGGATCGGTCATCGATTTCTACCTGCTGCTTCTGAAACTGACGGGGGAGAGTATCGGCAACCGGCCACTCCTGACGCTCGGTACACTGCTGATTCTCGCAGGTATCCAGCTGATCACGACCGGTTTTCTGGCGGAACTGGTCATGCGCACCTACTTCGAGTCACAAAACAAGACACCGTACACTATCAGAGAGATCTTTGTCCCCGAAAAGTCGTAACCGGCTCAAAAATGGCGTGAAGATCGCCTTTATCTTCACGGCGTTTGCGATCGTCTTTCACAAAGTCGATATAGATGAAGTCACAGAGGGTTTTAAAAAGACAGATCCGACGCTCTTCGTCGTGGCGCTCCTCTTTTTCAATCTCTC
>JANTHT010000165.1 GCA_024762235.1 Sulfurospirillum sp. | reverse complement strand
TGTGCGGACTCTCGGGCTCTCTGGAGCAGATCATCCTCTTTCGGGTCATCCAGGGGGTAGGGGAAGCGCTCATCATGGTAACCAGCCACATCATGATCTTCAGCTATTTTCCGCCCGAGCAGCAGGGACTGGCGATGGGGATCTTCGGACTGGGTGTCAGCTTCGCACCGGCGCTGGGACCGACGATCGGCGGCTATCTGACGGAGTACTACAACTGGCGGATGGTCTTTTTCATCAATCTCCCGGTAGGGATGCTGCTGCTCTTTTCAGGCTGGCTCTATCTGCCAAAAGAGTCGATGTTCGAGAAGCTGAAGTTCAACTTCGTCAGCTTCGTGTTGCTCAGTTTCGCGACCGTTTCGCTGCTTATCATGTTGAGTCAGGGGCAGCAGAAGGGGTGGTTCAGCTCTATCCAGATCGGCGTGCTGCTCTTCTGCTCGGTGATCGGCTATGCGCTCTACGCCCTCAGCGAAATGCACTCCCGTCACAAGCTGATCGACTTTTCACTCTTTAAAAATCCGCTTTTCGCCAACGGCATGATGATCTACTTTTTCATCCTCGGTTTCAGCATGTATCAGTACTTCTACCTGTTGCCGGTCTACTATGAGCATATCAAGATGCTCCCGACACTCGACGCGGGTATCGCGGTTTTTGCCTTCGCGGTCTTCATCGGCTTCTTTTCACCGCTGGCGGGCATACTCGCGGACAAGATCGGCGCGCGAAAGACCGTCGCGATCGCCGCCTTTTTCTATGTGACGACTTCGATCCTCTTTCTGCCCACGCTCAACTACTACACACCCCTGCATCAGGCGATGCTGCTGACGATCCCTTTCGGTATCGGGATGGGGCTTTTCTTTGCGCCGGTGACGGTCATGATACTCCAGAGCGCACCGGGGCACAAGGGGGAGCTGGCGATCGTCCTGATGGACTACTTCCGTTTCGTGGGGGGAAGCTTCGGCACCGCACTGGCGACCAACAACATGGAGTATTTCAAAAACCTCCACTTCCTGCGGATGGAAGAGTTGCAAAATGTCGACTATGTGGGCTACTTTCTGCAGAAGATGCAGAGCCTGCTCTCGCTTCCGATGGATCAGATCAAAGCGATCTTCGGCAACTATGAAACCTTCATGAGTTACAACTACGGCTTTTACAACACCTTCATGCATGCAGGCTACTGGGGGATCTTCGGAACCCTCTTTGTCATACTGCTGTTTGTGGAGAGAAATCCTTTCAGAATCAAGGAGAAGATATCATGAAAAAAACCCTTATGCTGGCACTTTTACCCTCTCTGATCTGGGCGCAGAGTTACCGCGAGATCATACGTGCCATAGACCACGCCCCGGCGATGCAAAGTGCACAGAAGATGGAAGAGGCTTCCGCACACCTCTACGAGAGTGCGCGTGCCGCGGAGTTGCCGACGCTGGATGTCTCGCTCAGCGGCGCCTGGCTCAACGAGACACCGACCGCCACCTTTCGCATGCCGCCACTCTTTCAGCCGATGAAAGCGCCGATGGGGACGAAGACGAACTATGTCGGTGAAGTGGCGCTGAAGTATCCCCTCTTTACCGGTTTCGCAGTCACTGCGATGGTCGACAAAGCGCGCTGGCAAAAGGAGCAGGCGCACCTCAAAGTGCTCGACCTCAAACGCAACCTCTACCTGAACGCCACTGCGCTCATCAGCGCGATCCTCGCCACCGGCAGCAATATCGACGCCTTGCAAAAAGCGATGCATGCGATGGACGCCGCGTACAAAAAAGCGAACGGCCTCTACAAAAACGGTCTGCTGCCGCCCGCCGATCTCTACAATATCCGGGCAAAAAAGGCGCAGATCGGCGCGTCGCTCGCGGAAGTGCGTTCACAGAAGAAGCAGCTTCTCAACCGACTCAGCTATCTGGTCGACCATCCCGTGCAGTCGGTAGAGATCGCGGCACAGAGCGAAGCGCATCCGGATAAAAACGGTCTCATCGAAGAGGCACTGCAGCAGAGAGAAGATATTCGGGCACTTGAAGCAGCACTCATGATGGACAAAGCGGATGTCAAACTGGCCAAAAGCCGCTTCTATCCGACCGTCGCAGCCGCCGCGGCACTCAAACGGCAGGGGGATACGCTTGAACTCAACGGCAACGGCATCATGAATGCCGATCAGAGCTATGTCGGACTCGAGGCATCCTGGAATCTCTTTGACGGCATGGGCGACAAACACCGCGTTGAAGCCGCCAGACTCAAAGAACTCTCCGCCACAACCGCCCTGACGGACTACAAAAACCGGGTGAAGACAGCGCTTGAAAACGCATTTCTAGAGCTCGATGCACTGCAACAGAAGCTCCGGAGCGCCGAAGCGGAAGTCAAAGCGCAGGAGGCGTACTACAAACTGACCAAAGGGCGCTTCGCCAACAAACTCGCCAGCGCCGACGAACTGAGCCGTAGCATCGCCGGCCTCGCCGCCGCTCGCGCCAAAGCCGCCGCCATCCATGCGCAGATCTTCAACCAGCGCGCCAAAATCTCCCTGATGGCAGGGCTCGACAGGTTCGAAAAGGCGTACGGTGCGGAGTGATCAAAGCCTCTTTGTTGCAGAGACGACACACTGCGGGGGAAAGCGATAGGTAAATGTCGTACCTTCTCCCGGTGTCGAATCGATCTGCAGCTGCACCCCTGTCTCTTCGAGAATCGATTTGACGATTTTCATCCCGATGCCAAATCCGCTTTTGGTCTCGTTCTCCCGGTAGTACCCCTCCAGGATCTTTTCGGGATGGCGGATACCTTCGCCAAAGTCACGGACAATCAACGCCACATCCCCGTTCTCCTCTTTTTGCAAACGGACTTCGATTTGACTGTGTTTGGGAGAAAACTTGACGGCGTTTGAGAGGGTATTGTCGACGATGCGCTGCAGCTTGGTGGGATTGAAGCGTATCTTCGCCTCTGTATGGGCTTGAAACTCCAGCCGGATATCTTTCAGCTGCCCCACCAGTTCGAAATACTCCACCCGCTGGTGCACAAACTGGTTGAAATCGATCTCTTCGTCCGGGTATTCGACACGGTTTTGTTTGATGAGGTAATCCATATCGTTGTAAATGGTCGCCAGAGACTTCGTGGCGGATTTGATCCGGTCGAAATATCTGTTTTTGCCGTGGATACTGTCGAAAAGATCGATATTGACATTGATGATGCTCAGGGGCGTGTTGATCTCATGCATCGACTCTTTGATGAAAGCGTCCAGCTTTTCATTGACTCTTTTAAAAGGGAGTGAAAAGCTTTGCAGAAAATAGAAAGAGAGCAAGAGAATCAGGGTGATGATCCCAAAAGCGATCACGCTCGCTTCCAGCAGCACGGAGGCGAAAGAGATCGGTGTACGGGTGACGAGATAGTCCGATTCGAAATATTTCCCGGAGGGCAGCGCGGAGATGAGGTAGCGGTTGGAGCCGCGGGCGTGGTACCCCGGCATAAAGGAGGGAAGCGGCTCTTCGATCCGGGTATAGACGGGCGTGAAGCTTTTGCGGTAGAGTCCGGACGCATACCTCTGAAAACGGGGAAATACGAAGACTTCATCGGGATGGTCTCCAAAAGCATCCATCGCTTTGATGATATGGGACTGTATCGATTTGAGCTCGACCTCCGTCTTGATCTCCTGCAGGTCGAGTTTGTGTTTGATGTAGATCGAGAGAGGTGCCAGTAAAATAGCCGAGATGATGAGGGTATAGATCAGGCTGTAACGTCTGACAAAACGCTGTTCATTGACAATCAAAACGATATCCCAGCCCATAGACATTTTTGATCAGATCTTTGGGCAGCTTTCTGCGCAACTTGTTGATCTGCACCCGGACATTGGCCGGATCTACGTCGTTGTCCCAGATGAGATCGTAGAGCATCTCGAAGTGCACGACCTGATTGCGATGCTTGATGAAGAGATTGAGCAAATCGTTTTCCCTTTTTGTCAGTGTGATCGTCTCTGCATCGCATGAG
>JANTHT010000164.1 GCA_024762235.1 Sulfurospirillum sp. | reverse complement strand
CTCCCACTCCCCTCTTTTTCTGCTATAATTTTCACATAATCACGACTATTTGCGAAGGTATTTGATGCGACGACATACTGGTATTGTAAAGAGATCTCTGTGGATCGTACTTCTGCCTCTCTTTCTTTTTGCCGCATGCGGCAATGGCGGTGGCAGCGACGAAGAGAATAGCCACCAGCTAGACGACAACAGCAGTTTTACGATACCCGAATCGATCTACATGCCAAAGCGCGGGACAACTTTCAGTATCGTACTCGACGGTGCTCTGCCGAAACAATTTACCGGCGACGTGGTCGATCTGGATGCCTTTGAAACAAGTGCGGAAACAGTCGCAGCACTGCATACACAGGGGAAAAAGGTTTTTGCCTACGTCTCTGTCGGGTCATGGGAAGCGTATCGCGAGGACAAAGATCGCTTCCCCGGAGAGGTCGTCGGCAAAAACTACCCGGGATGGGAGGGAGAAAAATTCCTCGATATCCGTGCGATCGACAAACTCGCACCCCTGGTGCAAAAACGCTTCGACATGATCGCCAGAAAGGGGTTCGACGGTATCGAGCCCGACAACATCGACATCTATACCGAAGATGCCGACGGAAACGACGGCACGGGATTTCACATCACCCTCGCGGATGCCGCGAAATATGCGAAATTTCTGATCATAGAGGCACACAAAAGAAATCTGAGTATCGGACAGAAAAACGCACCGGAACTGACCGAAGCGTATGGCGATCTCTTCGACTGGGCGATACTCGAAGACCCATTTTATGAGAAGTACGCTTCCGTTTTCAAACCCTATGCCGGGCATGACAAAGCGGTGTTTGCCCTCTCCTACCTCGACAACACACCCGCAGAGAAGTTCCTGAACGACTACTGCCGGCAGGCAGCAACTCTGGGCTACACCGCCATACTCAAAGAGCGGGACCTGACCGCCGTCGAAACGACATGTCCGAAAAGATAGCCTACCGCCTCGAACGCTCCCCGCGTCGCAAACACACCTACATCACGATACAGAAAGACGGGAGCGTGGTGGTCAGAGCCAACATGACGATCTCCGATGCGGCCATCGATGCATTTGTCGAGGAGAAGCGCAGATGGATCGAAGAAAAGGTACAGCGCTTTCAAAAGGCAAAAGAAGTGCAACAGAAGGGGTTCTACCTGCTGGGAGAACTGCACGCGAGAGAGGGGCGGACAGAGGAAGAGCTCGACCGGCTCTACCGGAACACGGCCAGGGAGATCATCCCCCCGCTCGTAACAGAGTATAGTGAAAAGATGGGACTCTTTCCCACGCGCATCACCTTTCGTAAAAACAGAAGCCGATGGGGCAGCTGCAGCAGCACAAACAGTCTCTCTTTCAATACCCAACTCGCGCAGACGCCGCATGCGTTCATCGAGTATGTCGTGGTGCATGAGCTTGCACACATCCTGCACAAGAACCACTCCCGCGATTTCTGGCGTCTCGTGGAACGTTATCTGCCCGACTACAAAGCGCGACAAAAGTGTGTTAAAGAGGGGCACTATCTCCTATAAGATCTCCTTGAGCAGCGCTTCGTCTCCTTTGAGAAGTTTGGCATTGTACTCAGTCGTCGGGCTCAGTGAGGGTGTGTAGTAAGCTTCTCTGACACGGTCTTTGACCCAGCTATATTCTGCCCAGTTCCCACCGTTTTCCTTAACCACTTTCATCTCCAGCGTCGCGAGACTGGTAAAATCCTTGAGTCCGTTGAAAACATCGCTGATCGAGAAATCTTCCGACTGCTCTTTCTTGTCATACTTCTCTTTGAGCTTCTGTGCCTGCTCTTTTTCGACGGTTTTCACTTTTTTCGCCAGTTTCAGAAAACGTTCCACCTGCGCTTTGGTCAACTTACCGTCAGCCGGAGGCGTGAAGCGGTCCTGCTTCGCTTTTTCGATCACATCCTTGTTGTAGTCCCCTTTGGACATCGACTCCACATAATCTTCGACAGGGTTCTCACTCCCTTTTCCTGCGCTCTCTTCACCTGCAGCTTGCGCCCCGGCCGATTTGGCTGCTTCACCTGCCTTCGGCGGCAGGATGACATCGGGACGCATATGTTGCAGCATATCTCTGGGGGTGAAGAGGCTGCCCAGTGTCATACCGAGTACAATCGACACGATAAACGAAGCGATCAGAAAGAAGATAAAGTGCTTCACCCTATCCGTAACAGGGACACCGAGAAAAACGGGTATCGCACGGTAGAGCAGTACCAGTGAGTAGATCCCCATACCCAGCGAGATAACCCATCCCACCATCGGAATTGTGCCAAGAACCTGGCCTGCGAGCGACGGTACCGAGATCCAGAAGAGCATCGATACGGCACGGTTGAGATCGTTTTTACCTCCCAGCATGCCGGCCAGCCATGCGGCGATCCATCCCAGGATCAGCAGCGAGATGCTGTACATCACGATCGTACCGACGGCCTGCATCAGCATATCCGTAACCGAAGGGCGAACGACCCCTATCATCGGCAGGTGGTAGCCGAATAGCTTGAGCAGGAGGGCACTCGCTATCGCGACAATCGCTATTATGGGTAAAAGCGTTGTTTTATAAAAAGCGCTCCACTCCTGCGTATCGGCAGCTTCCTCTTCCCATAATGGTTCCGGTTTGAGGATCGCCTGTTGCAATTTAAAAAAGAGTTGATTGGCAGCCATGTTCGCCTCCTTCAGGATTTTTTTCTCTATAACATGGTAGTGGAATCGATTTTAAACACATATTAATATTAATAGTAATATTATAAAATAATTATTTCAATTTTATATAAGGTGATGTGTTGGATATCTTTCAGTCTATCGTTTTGGGTATCGTAGAGGGAATGACAGAGTTTTTGCCGATCAGTTCGACCGGCCACATGATCGTCGTGGCGGACTGGCTGGGGATGCAGCAGACGGAAGCGAACACCGCTTTTGAGGTGATCATACAGCTGGCAGCGATTCTGGCTGTCGTTTTCAACTACAAAGAGAAGTTTTCCCTTCAGAAGATCGATCTCTGGACCAAAGTGTTCATCGCTTTCTTGCCGATCGCGATCGTCGGGTTTTTGTTCAGCCACCAGATCAAAGCCCTCTTTTCAGTACCCGTGGTGGCGACGATGTTCATTGTCGGGGGTGTTGTCTTTTTGATTTTGGAATATTTTTACAAAGAGGAGCGGCATACCACCACCGATGTCGAAGCGGTTACCCTCAGACAAGCAGTCTGGATCGGCGTAGCACAGGTCTTCGCCCTCATCCCTGGCACCAGCCGTGCGGGCTCGACCATCGTCGGGGCACTGCTCGTGGGACTATCGCGCAAGGCGGCTGCTGAGTTCTCCTTTCTGCTCGCGGTCCCTGTCATGCTGGCAGCCAGTGGATATGACCTGCTCAAGCACTATCAGGATTTTTCCGAGGCCAACTTTATCGCCCTTGGGGTAGGATTTGTCACGGCATTTGTCACGGCATGGCTGACGATGATGTTTTTCATCAAGTTTCTGGAAAAGTTCACCTTCGTCGCCTTCGGTATCTACCGCATCCTCTTCGGTTTGCTGCTTTTGTGGCTCATGTAAAGGACCTGCATGCTTGCTGATATTATCAAGTTTATCGTCGATACCGTTGCAGACTGGGGATATGCAGGCATCTTTGCCATGATGTTTCTGGAGAGCTCTTTTTTCCCATTTCCGAGTGAAGTGGCGATGATCCCGGCAGGATATCTGGCCTCTGTGGGCAAGATGAATCTTTTTGTCTCAATCGCAACAGGGGTCGCAGGATCACTTGCGGGCGCGCTCTTCAACTACTATCTGGCAGTCCATTTTGGCAGAAGATTTCTGATCAGATACGGAAAATACTTCTTCATCACCGAAGAGACAATCGACAAAGTGGAGCGCTTTTTCAAAGAGCATGGGCACATCTCCACCTTTTCAGGACGACTGATCCCTGCCGTGAGACAATATATCTCCTTTCCTGCCGGTCTGGCGCGCATGAATCTTAAGGAATTCACCATTTATACGAC
>JANTHT010000163.1 GCA_024762235.1 Sulfurospirillum sp. | reverse complement strand
CTCAAGTCGGCACAAGTAGGTGACCTGGTACTCGACCTGCGCTACAACGGGGGCGGGTATGTCTATATCGCCGATCAGCTCGCTTCCCTGATCGCCGGTTGGCGCGCTTACGATATCACAAGAAGAGAGTATGAGATTTTCAATCAGATGCTCTTCAATCGCAAATATAGCAGGTACAACAGTGTTACGCGATTCATATATGCGCAATACGCGGTTTCTCTGCCGCGCGTCTTCATTCTCACGACGCCGCAGACATGCTCGGCGAGTGAGTTGGTCATCAACTCCCTGCGTGCGCAGGCGATCGATGTCGAAGTGATACAGATCGGAGAGAAGACATGCGGTAAACCGTATGGCATGTATCCGCTGCATTATTGTGACCGCTATCTTCTGGCGGTGGATACCAAAAACGCCAATGCCGACGGCACAGGTGATTATGTAGATGGCATCGCGCCGCAGTGTCATGCAAGTGACGATATCTCACATGATTTCGGTGATCCCGAAGAGGGGATGTTGCAGGCGGCACTCTATTACCGTGAAAACGGTGTGTGTCAACCTCAGAGCCGTGCACGCGCTCTGGGGAAAAAGCTGCAGCCGCTGCAAAGATTGCAAAAAACGGGATACAGGGAGCGTTATGCGATTTACTGATTTCGTGAAAGTGGGCGCTGTATGGTTGTTTACAGCCTGGACACTCTGTGGGTGTTCGGCAACTATGTCAAAACAGAAAGAAGCCGTTTTGCTGAATGCAGCGGATGATGCATGTCATGAAGAGATCGTTGAGACGCTTAAGGCTCTGACAGGGCTCTCACGACTGAAAATCTCATCCGATGCTTTCACGCAAAATGCTACGCTGGTGCTGACGAACCATCCCCGGCACCCTTTTCCCGCCGAAGATCCGCTCGTCGGCGTGATTGGCAGTGAAAAGATTTTGAAGCTCTACAGAGATCAAAAAAGATGCTATATAGCGCTGCTGGATGAAAATGGTCAGATTCGCAGAAGCATGCCCTTGCACCGATGCCGCTGTAAAAGTGAAGATGATCGATGAAAAAGATACTGATCATCGCAGACGGCATCATCGCCAGAGCGTTTCTGAAACGGCTGGAGGCACTGGATACCTCTGAAAACATCTTCTATATCGTTTACTACAAAGAGTCGACGCTGCCCAAAAAACTCTCCGATCATTTTCTCTATTACCGTTTCGATCCGACCAGTTTCGCAAAATTGTCGACTCTTCTTGAAGATATCGACTTCTTTCAAGTGATGTTGGTGATGGGAAACAAGATCGATCTGCTGGCGACGTATGAGAATATCCGCAAAGCGAATAGAAATCTTCCGATCGTACTGCTGGACAAGTGGCAGCTGGGATTCGAAGACCAGCATACACAGGTGATGGACATGCAGGAGCGCATCGCCAATTTGCTCAGCAACTATCTGCCCGATATTCCTCTCTCCGCCCAGAATATCGGTCTGGGGCAGGGGGAGATCATGGAGTTCAAGATCCCTTTCGGATCCGCTTATGTCTACCGGCATGTCGGCAATATCGAACAGAAGCGCTGGCGTATCGCGGCAGTCTACCGCAAGGGTCAGATACTGCTTCCGGAATCCAAAACGATGCTCCTGCCCGACGATACGATACTCGCGGTCGGCAACCCCAATGTTCTCAAAGGCGTCTACAAGAGCATCAACCGTCAGTTTGGCCAGTTTCCGCTCCCTTTCGGGCAAAATATCTATACGCTGATCGATATGGTCGCGATGGATGACGCATGTATCGAGCATATCTGCAACGATGCGATTCTGATGCATGCCAAACTCAACAGCAAAAAGTTGCTCTTTCGGGTGATCAACCCCCGTTTCGGAAAGATGCTCGACAAGCTGAAAAGTTACCAGGAGAGTCACTCGATGGAGGTACTTTTCGATTTTCTGGGTGAATCGATAGAGCGTCTGATCAGCAGCGACGTCGATCTCAACTATGTGGGCCTATTCATCACCGAAAAACGTTTCTTCTCCGCACATCTCGATTTTCTCCATCGGTTGAAGATTCCCGTACTCAAAATCGGAGCGTACGGATTTTTCAATATCGCACAGACAGTCGTACTCTGCGACGAGAGTGAAAAGATCGAACAGCTCTCTTCGATTATCTTCGATTTTGCATCCCAGATGAAGCTCGATATCTCGCTTTTTGACTTCGCTTCCGATGAGAGGGAAGAGCGCGAAAAGATCATCGAACACTTCGAAAATCTCTCCAGGCTGTTCGAAGAGAAAGTACGTATCGTCAAGACAAGAAGAAATCCGATCCGGGAACTCCGGGAACACAACGATTTTCTGCAGTTTATCATCTTCGACAAGCGTCTGCTCGAACCGAAAATATTCTCCTGGCTCTCTACAGATATGAAGCGTCACTATTTTCATTTCAAGGACAAATACCAACTCTATCTCCCCTATGAATCATAAAAATATAAACAGTTTTTAAATATAATCATTTAATTTCCCAGGAGCAGGTACAGCATGCAAAAACGCATTCAGTTTGAGAACCAGAAAAAGAGAGATTACACGATCTATATCGATGAATTTTCGCCGCTCTATTTCGACCGGAAGGTGGCGATCATCACAAATCCTAAAGTCTCGGGCCTGCATCTGGAGAGGCTTCTGCAGAAGATCACTGCGAAAGAGCGCTATATCATCACCGTTGCCGACGGTGAAAACTACAAAAATCAGCAGAGCGTCGATTTTATCCTCGAAAACCTTTTCAACCACCGTTTCGACCGGGCTTCGCTGTTGATCGCGTTTGGCGGAGGTGTCATCGGTGATATGACGGGGTATGTCGCTTCGATCTTTCAACGCGGCATCGCGTTCATGCAGGTTCCGACGACGCTGCTTTCACAGGTCGATGCGAGTGTCGGAGGCAAAACGGGCATCAACAACAGGTTCGGCAAAAACCTGATCGGCGCATTCTACCAGCCCGACGCGGTCTATATCGAAACAGATTTTTTGAAGACACTTCCCCGTCGTGAATTTGGCGCAGGTGTTGCCGAAATGATCAAAATGGCGGTCACCTTTGACGCCGACTTCTTTCACTTCCTTGAAACGGCGGATCTGAATCGCAAAGAGGATCTCTCTCATGCGATCGCGAAGAGCGTTGAAACAAAAGCGCGTGTTGTCAGCGAAGATGAGAAAGAGAAAGGGATCCGGGCGGTGCTCAACTATGGCCATACATTTGCACATGTGATTGAAAATATTACAGGATATAGCCGCTATCTGCATGGCGAAGCTGTAGCCATCGGGATGGTCATGGCCAATGCGCTGGCGGTGCAGCTGGGACTGCTGGATCCCGAAGATGCCGAAAGGATCAAAGCGCTTCTTCAAAAGTATGGTTTGCCTGTCAACTTTCAAGTCAAAGATCCGGATGCTTTTTATGATGCTTTCTTTCTGGACAAAAAGACACACAACAGCACACTCAAGTTTATTCTGCCAAAAGGTATCGGCGGTTATGAGATCGTCACGACTGTGGAAAGAGAGAGAGTGGTCGCACTTCTGAGAGAGTTTGACGGTGATGTTTGAAAGAGGCCTGAGACTCCTTCTGCTGTTACTGCTCTGTGCCGTAAGCCTCAGTGCCGCGGATCAGAACAGATCAACGCCCGATGCAGAGGCTGCACATAACAGCACGACCGTTCATCTAAACAACAGTGCAAATCAAACGGCGACCCGACCGGTGCAGCCCGAAACCGATATCGTGGCGAAAGCGAAACAGCTGATCGAAAAGAACAGAGCGTCACAGACGCGTATCGAAGAGATCGACGATCAGTTAAAAACCGATCTCCTTTATGCCAAATACAACAACCACCAGATCTATCTCGAACTGCTAAAAAAACTTGAAGATGTCAAAAAAGAGTTGCAAAAGTATCGGTACAACAAAGAGGATAACAGGTATCAGACCCTGCAGAGTGAACTCAAGGCGCTGAGTAATCAGATCGATCTGCTGAGCGACTTCAAAGCACCCCCTTTCGAAGATATGA
>JANTHT010000162.1 GCA_024762235.1 Sulfurospirillum sp. | reverse complement strand
CAGCTATGTATTTTTCAATTCCGCCGTTCATTCAAACTCTTACTCGTTTTTGTAGCTTTATTATTTAGCTCATTTGACAAATATATACAAAATCATTATAATATCATTATGAAAAATATAAAGTTCAGTTGGGATGATAAGAAAGCCCAAACCAATCTTGCAAAACATAAGATTTCATTCGAAGAAGCAAAAACCGTTTTCAGCGATGAAAATGCAAGATTGATTGAGGATCCAGACCACAGCGAAGACGAAGATAGGTTTATCTTGATTGGACTTAGCTATGCATTGAAGGTTTTGACTGTTGTTCATTGTTACAGGGATGATGAAAATAACATCAGAATTATCAGTGCCAGAAAATCAACCAAAAATGAAACAAAACAATACAAGGAGTTTTTATCATGAAAGACGAATATGACTTTAGTAAATCTATAAAAAACCCATACGCTAAAAAGGTTAAAAAGCAGATTTCTATCAAAATTGAAGAAGAGACAATCGAGTATTTTAAAAAGCTGTCAGCGAAAGTTGGTATTCCTTACCAAAATCTTATGAACTCTTATCTTACCGATTGTGCCAACAAGCATGTAGAACCCAAACTCGAATGGTCTTAGCCATATCACAAGAAAGAATGAAGATCAGCGCTTTACTTTTTTGAGTAATTCTTTTGTAGTTTTTCCATCAACATATTTTTCGCCACAATTATCACAAATCTCAGCCGGTACATCTTTAAAAACTATTGTAGAAAAGCAAGCGAGCCAGGGCTTTACTTTTAACCTATACAAATGCTAAAAAAGCATCATCGACCACCGACCTCCAGCACCACCGCTTCACCGTCGCTGAACCAGGACTCCGTGAAGAGGTGTTTGCCGATCAGCGGCGGATTGAGTTTCAATGTATCGCGTCTAAGTACAGGCAGATGTCGCTGCAGATCATCGGCGACGGCATCTCGTGCTTCGTCCATGTCGAGGATGTAGCGCGGGACGATATCCCAGCGCCATCCGCTGATCGCATCGGCTCCGGCGACGTAGAGCTGTTTGCCCTTATAGCGCACGTCGCTCTTCCAAAGCCTGAGCAGTGCGATGCGATCGCCGATCTTTTTGAAAACGGTGCAGACCGGTCTGTGTGCCTGCCAGTAGAGCGGCAAGACGGGATGTTTCAGCGTTTCGGTGCGTTCCCATCCCGCTCTTTTGAGCAGGTCGCAGATCGCTTCTCCTTCGGGCACTGTCATGAGCAGATTGACCGGCTGGGTCTCATAGCCGAAAAAGTTGCGCGCGAAAGGTTCTGTGCCCTTTGAAAAGAGTGCTCTTATATCGCTGACTTCCCTGCTTTTCACTACGGGGTGCACGGCCGGTTTGTAGTGGAAGTGCAGCCCGAACCATACATAAAACCCGCCCATCCCCAGAAGCACCGCCCAGCGCAGATGTTTGGCAAAGGCGTAGGGTTTTCGGGGAGCGAAGCGCGGCTTGGTCTCCAGCCATTTGAGCAGTGCCATCGCGGCGATGACCCAGAGTGTCCCCAGCAGAAATCCGCTGTAGACGTCGCTGAGATAGTGCTCCGCCAGATAGATGCGGCTCAGGCCGATCAGCAGTACCACGATGGTCGTGCCGAAAAAGATATTGACTCTGGTTTTAAACCCTTTGGCATGGTGCATCAGCAGATACCCCAGAAAACCGTAAAAGGCGACGGCGATCGTCGCATGTCCGCTGGGAAAGGAGAAGGTCGGCTCGAAATAGAGCGCCGTCTCGGGTCGGGGACGCTGGAACGCGAGTTTGCCCAGATAGAGAAATGCCACCGACCCGGTGAAGGAGAAGAGCAGCGCCAGCAGGTCGGCGTATCGTCTGTGGAGCAGCAGCAAAAGTATCGCGCCTGCCAGTATGACCAGCACCACTTCCTTTCTGCCCAGGTAGGTAATCCACGTAAAAAATGCCGTCAGCTCCGGCGTGCGCCACTGTACGACCAGATGGGCGATGATCCGGTCCACATAGACGATCGGATCGCGGGTGATGAAATCCTCCACACTCCCGCCAAGCAGTGCGAGGACATAGAGAAACGCCAGAGACAGCAGCGTAAGCGTCCAGCCGTAGAAGCTTGTTTTATCAAATCTGCGGCGCATGAACGCAACAATACGCGGATGCCGTGCCATCGCCTGCTGTAGGGGAGATGTCTGCAAAAAGGCGTGCCAGAGTGCCAGCAGGATCGTTTTGGCGACGGGGGCATTCTGGACGATGAAGCGCTTGAGCAGCCAGAGCAGCAGCAGTACCAGCAGCAGCAGCGCCACACCCGTCAGTGTACGCGAGAGCCAGACCTGCGCCAGAGCCAGCGACGTCGAAAAGAGGTACCCGACACCGATAAACTCCAGCGCCCAGCCGATCGCACCCAGAAGATCCCAGAAGAGAAACTTCCCTCTTCCCATCCGCACCGAACCGGCGAGAAAAGGGACGCTCTCTTTGAGTGCGGGCAAAAAGCGTGCGAAAAAGATCGATTTGGCGCCGTATGTATCGAGAAAACGGCGGGCGGCTTCGACCTTCTCCTGCGGCAGGTGGAGCCAGGGCTTTTGCAGCAACGCCACCCCGTACCGCCTGCCCAGATGGTAGTTGACGATGTCACCCGCATACGCCCCAGTGATCGCAAAGAGCAGCAGCGGCACGATCTCCAGGTGCCCCTGCCCTGCCAGTACGCCCATCAGCAGCAGCAGTGTCGAGCCGGGCAGGAAAAACCCCAGCCCGATCAGTGTCTCTCCAAACGCCGCGAAAAAAGCGATCCACGCACCATAGGTAGAGAGCGCCGAGATGAACGGCATCACGCTTTGTATTATCGTATCACTCATGTTTCTTCCTCTTTTGGATATCGTTACAGCACCACATGTACCGTTGTTCCTTTTCCCTCTGCTGAAGCGATCCGCATCTCTCCGCCGTGCAGATGCACACTCTTTTGGGCAATAGATAGCCCCAGCCCGAATCCTCTGTTCCGGCGGCTTCGGGCGGTATCTACCCGGTAGAAACGATCCGTGACTTTCGGCAGTTTCTCCGCGGGGATGCCGACACCCTCATCTACGATGACAAAGTGGATCTTTGTATCCCGGTAGAGCGAAAGGGTGATCTTTTTGTCTTCGGGGGTGTATTTGACCGCATTGTCGATCAGGTTTGCAAAGAGAGCGGCCATCAGCAGGGGATTGGCATCAAGCGTGATGTTTTCGAGTCTGTCGATCTTCAGTGCCTGTCGCTTTTCGCGCAGTCGTGTCTCATGCCGCTCCACAGCCCGCAGCACGATCGCATCCAGATGGCATGCTTCAAACGTCTGGGCGATATTTTCACGGGTGTATCTGTTGAGCAGCAGCAGATTTTCCACGATCTGCTCCATCTGATCCGCCTCGTAAGCCACGGTCTGCAGACTCCGGATGTAGATCTGCGGATCCCTCGGTTTCCGGAGTGTCACCTCCGTCTCGCCCCTGATCACCGTCAGCGGCGTTTTGAGTTCATGAGAGACATCGCTGTTGAATCGCTCCAGATTTTCCGCCCCTTCCCGGAGCCTTTCGATCATGGCGTTGAACGATTCGACCAGCGCCCTGATCTCATCCTCCTCTTCTGGAAGCGGAATGGTGCCTGCAAAGTTGTCGATACTGATCCGGCGTGCGGTTCGGGTGATCTTCTGCACCGGTTTCAGAATCTTGTCGATCACTCTGCTTGCGGCGAAGAGCAGCAGCAGGAGCAGGAGCGGCTCCAGAAAGAGCAGCGTATCTTCCACATCTTCCGCCATATTGTTGATATCATGCGAGACGACGACCACTGCCCCTGCAAAAGGGAGTTTCATCTGCAGCAGATAGATCCCGTTGACACTCTGTTCACGCTCCAGCATGAAAAAGTGCTTCGGGGCATGCAGATAACCGTAGAGATCATCGAGCTTGAAGTTTTTCGTTTGATCGATGATTTTACCATCCCTGACGACCGCCGCTTCGGCATCTTGAAGATGGCTTTTTGCATACTGTTGCAGAGGGGTGCCAGCAAAGAGTGCATCCTGTA
>JANTHT010000161.1 GCA_024762235.1 Sulfurospirillum sp. | reverse complement strand
CACACCCTTGATATAGAGGATCGGTACCAGACCACCGAGGATGGCGAAGACGGTCATCAGTTTGGGGCGCAGTCTCAGTGCCGCACCGTTGATGACGACATCTTTGAAACTCTCTCCCGCTTTGCGTTCCCTGAGTGCTTCGTCGAGATAGACCACCATGACGATGGATGTCTCCGCAGCCACACCGAGCAGGGCGATGAACCCGACCACCACGGCGATGCTGAAGTTCAGATGCAGCCATGCCAGATAGTAGACACCGCCCGCCAGTGCCAGCGGCAGGGTAAAAAAGATCATCGACGTATAGAGCAGATTGCCGAATGCCAGATAGATCAGCACAAACAAAATCACCAGCGTCAGCGGTATGATGATGCGCAGTTTCTCCATCGCGCTCTGAAGATACCGGCTCTGTCCCGCCCACTCGTAGTAGTAGCCGTCCGGCAGTTTCAGCCCCGTGAGACGCTTTTGCGCCTCCTCTTTGTACTGCACCGCCGTCACACCCGGTTTGGGGGTGATATAGATAAAGTTGACTTTCATACCCTTTTCGCTCTTGATGACACTTGCTCCCTCTTCGTACGAGAGTGCGGCAAAAGTTCTGAGCGGGAAAAACCCGAGTTTCGTCTTGATCTGAAGCGCTTTGAGTGTCGTGATATCCGCTCTCTGGGCTGCATTATAGCGTAAAGTGATCGGATATCTCTCCAGCCCTTCGTACATCGTCGAGACAGCAGCGCCGCCGACACCGTACCCGATCGTATCGAGAATCTGCTGTTTCGAGAGGCCGTAGCGGCTGAGTGCCTCCTCGTCGATGCGGATGTTGAGGTAGTAGCCGCTGTTGGTCTTGTCCGAAGAGACGGAGAGTGTTTTGTCAAACCCCTGCAACCGTCTCTCGATCTCCAGCGCCAGATCGGCCAGTTTCGCATGGTCTCCGCCGTAGAGTTTGATTCCCAGAGGCGTGCGGATACCCGTCAGCAGCATGTCGATCCTGCCGCGGATAGGGTAGGTCCAGGAGTTGATGAGTCCGGGTACCTGAAGCGCTTTATCCATCTCCTGTAGCAGTTTTTCCCAGGTCATGCCCTCCCGCCACTCGGATCTGGGCTTGAAGGCGACGATCGTTTCGATCATCGCCAGCGGTGCGGGGTCGGTGGCGGTATCTGCACGTCCCGCTTTGCCGAAGACCGTCTTGACTTCCGGAAAGCTTTTGAGCACCATGTCGGTTTTCTGGGTCAACTCTTTGGCAAAATCGATCCCGATGCCATAGGGGGTGACCGGCATATACATGAAGGTCTGCTCGTTCATCATCGGCATAAATTCCCAGTTCTGTTTGGTGTAGAGATAGTAGCCGTATCCGGCAAAGAGGAGTGCTCCGGTAAGCACGAGGTACCTGAACCGCAGGCTGAAGTTCAGCAGCGGAAGATAGAGCGCCTGAAAGAAGCGGCTGACGAAGTTGCGTTTTTCATCGGGGATTTTACCTTTGATGAAAAAGAGCATCAGTACCGGCACCAGGGTGATCGAGAGAATCGCCCCCACCATCATGGCGAAAGTTTTGGTAAACGCGAGCGGTATGAAGAGCCTCCCCTCCTGTCCCTCGAGTGCAAAGATGGGTAGAAAGGAGACCACCACCAGAAAGAGTGCGAAAAATATCGGTCTGCCGACCAGTTTGGCACTTTTGAGGATCACATCGACCCGCTCTTTGTTGGTGACGCTCCCTTTTTCGGCCTGGAGACGATGGAGGTATTTGTGGGCGTTTTCGACCATCACGATGCTCGCGTCGACCATGGCACCGATGGCGATAGCGATACCGCCCAGACTCATGATGTTGGAACCTATCTCAAAAAGGTACATCAACAGGAAAGTGAGCATCACGGTGATGGGCAGAGTGATGAGGATGATGAGGGAACTGCGCAGGTGGAAGAGAAAGATCGCCGTGACGATCAGTACGATGACCGACTCTTCCAAAAGGGTATGTTTGAGGGTGTCGATCGCTTTGTCTATGAGCGAGGTGCGGTCGTAGGTCTCGACCACTTCGACCCCTTCTGCATGCAGTGAGGCGAGTTTCTTTTTTACGTCGCGGATCACTTTGTAAGGGTTTTCACCGAAGCGTACCACCACGATACCTCCGACCACTTCTCCCTCTCCGTTGAGGTCCGCCAGTCCTCTGCGGTTTTGTGCCGAGAGCGTCACTTCTGCCACATCTTTGATTTTGACGATATTTCTACCGTCGCTTCTGAGGGTAATGTTTTCGATATCGGCGATATTTTTGAGGTACCCTTCGACGGTGATCAGGTCTTCGAAACCGTTTTCGAGGATCAGCCTGCCGCCTGTGTCGTTGTTGGCTTTGAGCACTTTTTTGCGTATCTCGTCGATACCGATGCCGTATTTGACCATCTTCTCCTGATCGAGTTGGATTTCGTAGTTTTTGACGAAACCGCCCACGGCGGCCACTTCACTCACGCCATCTACACCGAGCAGGGCGTAACGGTAGTAATAATCCTGCAGGCTGCGCAGTTCGTCGAGGCTTTTGGTCCTGGAGACGAGGGCATATTCATAGGCCCAGCCCACACCGGTCGCATCCGGCCCCATCGTCACCTTGACGCTTTTGGGAAAGGTGGGTGCGAGTTCGGCGAGCTTTTCCAGTATGCGGTCTCTGGCCTGATAGATGTCGGTGTCGTCTTTGAAGATCACATAGATCAGAGCGTTTTCGAAACTACTCATTGCCCGCACGGTTTTGATATTGGGGAGCGAGAGTAAATTGGATATGAGCGGGTAACTCACCTGCTCTTCGATGAGAGATGGAGATTGTCCCGCCCATTTGACCTGTACGATCACCTGTGGCGCTGAGAGATCGGGCAGAGCATCCAAAGAGGTGTGTTTGATGGCAAAGAGACTCCCCAGCACCAGTATCGCGGTAAATATCACTACCAGAAATCTGTTTCTGACGCTGAGGTCGATAATCTTTTCAATCATGACAGACCCTTACCAATCTTCATCGTCGCCGGAGTCGTAGAGCCCGTTGGTGATGGCATCGCTGTCCAGCATGAACATCGCGCGGTCGATCACTCTCTCACCCGCTTTCAGGCCGCTGAGAATCTCGAAACTGTAGGCGTCGATGCGTCTGGCACTAATCTCTTTAGGCGCGTAAGTCGCGCCTTTGTCCAGAAAGACGAAGTGCTTTTTCCCTTTCGTCAGCACCGCGGTTTTCGGCAGAACGAGTGCCTCTTTCGTTACCGTAGCGACGGTGGCTCTGGCGAACATGCCCGGGTAGATTTTGAGTGCGGGATTGGGCAGGACGATTCGCATGTCGATCGTGTGGGTTTTGGGGTTGACATCGGGATAGATGAAATCGACCTTACCTTCAAACTCCCCCGCTCCCTCTATGTCGACACGTACCTTGTCGCCCAGGTGGATGGCTGGCAAATCCTCCTGATAGATTTTGGCGATGACCCAGATCACAGAGAGGTCGGCGATCTGAAAGAGGGTTTTTCCCTTTTTGACGAAACTCCCCTCGTTGATAAACTTTTGGGTCACATACCCTTCCCGGGGGGCATAGAGGGTGATGCTCCCTTTGTTACGGTATTCACTCTTTGCGACGGCGAGGTTTTGGAGTTTGGCAAGCGTGCTTTTAGCGCTTCCGTAGGCGTATTCGTGCAGCAGAGAGTTGATCTCGTCCGAGTAGATCGTAAAGAGTTTGTCGCCCCGGTGCAGATAGGCGTAGCGTCTGGTGACATAGAGCTTTTCGACAAACCCCCCGAAGCGTATCGTAAACTCTCTGACGCGACTCTCGTCTATCGTGGTAGTGGCATAAAAACTTTTTTTGAGGGTGATCTTCTTTTTTTGTACTTCGATCACTTTTTTATTGAAAAGCTGTTTTGCGTCGAGGATCCCGGCCCGGCTTGAAAAAGGGAGCAGAAAAAATATCAGCAACAGTGCGGTTCGCATGGGTCAATCCTTATAATAGCTGAGTTTGGAAATGGCGGTGAAAAGCTGCAGCGTCTCGTCGAGTTTGCGCAGCTGCAACTTCAGATAGTCGTC
>JANTHT010000160.1 GCA_024762235.1 Sulfurospirillum sp. | reverse complement strand
TCGCCCAAAACCCGCATGATGAAGAGATCGTGAGATTCAACCGCGAACGTGCCACACAGACTCTTTTGCAAAAAGCGGTCACCGCACACCGCCTGAAAGCTTACGACAAAGCCCTCCGTTACTACCAAAGCTACTACAACAAGACCAAAGATCCCAAAATCGCGAAAGAGATCGCCGAGATTCACTACATGCAAGAGCAGTATGACAAATCTCTTCCATGGTTTGCCCACTATCTCGAAAAGAATCCGCACGATTCGCTGATACGATTTCACTATGCGACGGCACTGGAGAAAACGAAACAGTACCAAAAGGCGATTGCCCACTTTGCGCGTGTGGCGAAAGAGAGCCGGGGAGAACTGCACTATCTCGCAGCCTATCACGAAGCGTATGGACGCATGCAGCTGCAGGAGGATGCCCAGTGGCGCAAAGCGAGGGAGAGACTCCACACGCTGAAAGAAGCCCTCTCCCGGACCGCACCTACGGAGTATCAGTCACTCAAAAAGTATGTCGCAACCCTTACCAAAACGGCGGATGGCCCCGTACAGAAACCGACCTATTTCAAAGACATCGTACTGACTGAAGGGGCGAAAAAAAATCTCGACATCAACAGCGTCTTTTCCAATGTCTCGATCAACTCTACGACACATCCAACCTACAAAACGCTGCTGCATATCACCCCCTCCCGGCAGAAAAAGCACCCTCACCTCGAGCTGCACACCGATTATGCGGACGATACACAGACCCGCTACCTCAACCATCGTATCAGAGTAGCCAATCTGATGGTGATCAACGGCATCCGATACAGCGCCGCAGCCAGACGCTTCGATTTCGATTTTCAGGGCGGAGAGAAAGCCCACGGCAGGGGGTTTTCTCTGGAAGCGGCGCGCGGGAAACTCTCTCTCAGCCTCGGCATAACACAGTTTGAGGCGTTCAACACGCTCGAACCGAAGCTCACCTGGTCACCGGTATTTGGCAGCCATACACTCTACGCGGCAGTGACATGGCAAAACGGCATCTTTCAGAACTACAACCGTTGCATGCTCACGGACAAAACGCATGTGCTGCATGCAGCGCTCTACGATACGATTTTGCTCGAAAACCTCAGCAGTGCGGAGATCGGTCTGAGTCTCAACGCCTATGAAGACCGCAATATCAATCTCTATGCATCGGCAAATTATCCGATCTATACCACAATGGCGGGAGGCATCGAACATGGCCTCTATCTCAACGAAAATATCGACTACAACACCAAAACGGATCTCTGCTACCTGCCTGCGAGACTCTATGACACCACCTATCTCAAATACCGTCCGAAGATGGAATTTGAAAACGGTTCGCTGCAGATGAGCCTCGGCGGCGGCTACTCCTTCCAAAACAGTGAGAGGGTCACCAGCTACGGAGTGCAGGGAAATTACACCCTCCGAAACCTCGTGACATTTGAAGTCGACTGTGAAAGTACACAAAGTAGTTTCACGACTGAAGATATAAAATATTGCAATTTCAATATAATCCAGGAATGGTAAAAGAGAGCATGACACAAAACATCGCACTCAGCGAGATCATCACCATAGATACGGCGGAAAATCGCTGTGCCATCGCGTTTGCAATGGAGTTGCAACACCATCTGCAATCTCCTGCACACACGCTCTTTCTGACAGCCGGCAAGCCGGCGCTGTTACGTAGTGATCTCGAGGTAATCAAAGCGCATCTGCCCGATTTTGAGACGATACACAAAAATACCGTCTATCTCTTTCGCAAAGAGCACTGGAGCGAACTGCAGGATCGTTACGGTATCCGGGCGTTCATCAACGAACTGCAGTCGATCGTGAAAAATGAAGCGTATGACCTCTTCTACTTTCACCGTATCGACCTCTTTTTCGAAAAACACTTCACGCCGGATGTGGAAGAGGCGGTGATTGCACTGCTCGAGACCGTACGCTACCACCACAAAAAGATCTTCTTCTCCTACAATACACAGACTGTTTCGGGGAAATCCTTCGATGGCCTTTTGCAGGAGAGACGTGATCTCTCTTTCGATGTCGTTCCGGGCAGCGACGGCGAATGTGACCTCACCATGAAGACCCACAACCGCCTTCTGAAAAAAGAGTTTGCATCGATTCTCCTCATCAGCGATCAGCCCCAGATACGCCGTTTGCATCAAATCATCATGCAAAACGAGCCCGGTATCAAACTCGATCTCGTCACACTCGAAGATCTCCACTCCGGCGACTTCTCCATCGATCCCGAAACCGACCTGATCCTCTACAACGACTCCCGAAAACTTCTCGATGCAGAGATAACCAAAGCGTTCAAAAAGATGGCACCCTATACGCAGATCTTCTGGCTCACCAATCGAAAATCGATTCGCAAAAGCGACCTCAGCGAATCCAAAAAGATCGGCATCGACCAGCTTTTTGCAAAACAGTTTGACATGCAGGAGTACCTGCATGCCATAGAGCAGGTCATCCAGAATCAGTTCTATACCCATAAACTCGAAAATCTCTCCTATCTGGGTAAGAGTCAGGTCGTCGATATCAGAGAGTTGACGAGACGGATTTCGGAATTGCAGGGAAAAAAGATCCTCTTTACAAGCGTCACGGTCAATGTGGCACACATGCAAAAAGAGAACATCCCTTCCCTGATCCGAAAAGAGGATTTTGCCTTCATCGACGAAGCAAACGACATCGTACTCTTTGTACTGGTCAACCTGCCCGAAGAGAGCGCAAGGCAGATCATTGCCAACCGCATCAATGTCAATCCGCTCATGGTGACACCGCAAAAGAGCGAAGAACTCGCGAAACTTTTTCAGGAGAATGGCTAGTGTTCAGGATTTTCATCCTCTTCGCCATGCTGCTGACGCTGTCTGTCTTCAGCCTCTACCAACTCAACCGTCTGCCTGTCGAAGAGAATATCTACATCCGTCTCGGTGTCGTACTTATACTGCTCTTTTCACTCATCGTCATCGCACGCTATTTCATCCTGCTGCTCTTCTCCATGCTCAATCTCTACCGAAATGTCAAAAAAGAGACCTCGGTCAAAAGTATCGCAGAACAGCCCCTGATCTCCATTCTCGTGCCATGCTACAATGAAGGAAAGGTAATCAAAGCCTCCCTCGAAAGCCTCATGCACCTCTCCTATCCGCGTTACGAAATTATCGTCATCGATGACGGCAGCACCGACGAGACCTATCTGATCGCCAAAAATATGGAGTACAACGACGGAAACAAATCGCTCAAAGCATACACCAAACCCAACTCCGGTAAAGCTGAGGCACTCAACTTCGGGATCGAAAAGGCACAGGGAGAGCTCTTTCTGGCTGTGGATGCAGACTCCAAAATCTCCACCGACGCCCTGGATCTGATGGTCCCCTACTTCGACGACCCCACAATCGCTGCAGTCGCCGGTTCGGTCTATGTCACCAATACAGATACCCTCTGGACGAAACTGCAGGCACTCGAATATATCCAGGGGCTCAACCTCGTACGTAACGGCCAGGCTTACTTCAAGCTGGTCAATATCATCCCGGGTCCCATCGGCATGTTCCGCAAACAGACGGTTCAAGAGATCGGAAAATATACCGATGATACCTATGCGGAAGATTGCGATCTGACCCTGCGACTCATCGAAGCGGGATACAGGATCGATTACGAGATCGATGCGATCAGTTATACCGAGGCGCCGGAGAGCCTGCTGGACCTTCTGAAACAGCGCTATCGCTGGACCAGAGGCATCCTGCAGTCTATCCTCAAGCACAAGCGCAAACTCTTTGCAATTCACAGCAACTTCTCGATGAGCATGGTACTCTGGTATATGCTTTTCGAGTCGATATTCTGGCCGGTCGCGTCGATACTGGCAAATCTCTTCATCATCTACGTGAGTCTGATGTCGGGATTTGGAGAGATGCTGCTCTACTGGTGGATCATCTTCACCATCCTGGATGTCTCGGCGAGCATCTACTGTGTCAGCGTCACCAAAGAGCGGATGAAACTGGTGCTTTATAGCATCTATTACCGTATTTTTTTTATCAATATCATCAACGTCGCCAAAGTCCTGGCTACGGTGGAAGAGTTTTTCG
>JANTHT010000159.1 GCA_024762235.1 Sulfurospirillum sp. | reverse complement strand
ACAGAACCCCGACTACCTCGCCGCCTCCGCACACCACCACAACGGCGTCACCGGTGAGATCCACAACCTCAAAGATTACCTCATCGACGGCAAGGTGACCGAAACGCGCTCCTACCTGCGCTGGGAAGACCCACCACTCGCCCAAAACGGCGAAGGGCGCATCTCTCCCGTCATCCCGGGGTGTCAGGTGACCCTGACCGTCATCGGCAAAAACGGCAAGGCGCTGCTCGAAAACCATATCTTCAAACTCAAAAACGTCGAAAACAACGGCACCGTCTCCGTCCCCAAAGAGGGGGTCGATTCGATCGTCATGTCTCCGGTCAACCCGCACACCATCACCAAAGAGGGGCGCCGCTGCGAGAGCTGTCATGACAGCGCCAAAGCGCTCGGCTACGGGATCGGCGGGGGGAAATATTTCGCCGATCAATCCAAAGATACGATCGTCGACCTGATGACCGCAGACAAAAAGGTACTACCGCACAATATCGACGAACAGATCCCCGCAATCGACAACCTCAAATATGACTATTCACGCTTCATTGACGAAAACGGTACACAGCTCCAGACCGTCGGCAACCACTGGAGACTCTCCCAGGCACTCGACAACGCAACCCGTGCCAAAGTCGACCGCCGCGGTGTCTGCCTCAGCTGTCACAAAGAGATGCCAAGCCAGGATCTCGCCGTCTCGCTGATGGTACACACCGCCGAAGTCGCCGGCGTGAAAATCGACAACGACATGCACCACACCATCGTGCACAAAACCCTGCTGCTAAGCGCCTGGGTACAGGTACTGGGCGGATTGCTGATCGGCATGGCGATCATGTGGTGGTGGTTTGGGAGAAGACAACGGAGGAGATGATGCGGAAAAGCGGGAAGTAATCCGGCCCGGCACCGAACCATCGCGTCAAAGGGGTCGGTTACATGATCTCTTCCGAGACAAACTGAATCACAACTTTCAAGCCATTATCGTTGGAGATGTCCATCGTTCCGTGCATCTCCTGAAGCGTCAGATGGATCAGTTTCATCCCCAGGGTTCTGCTGTTTTTGATTGTATCGATATCGATATGATAGTGATCGCGCTCATGATACACCAGACGGTAGTGGTGATCTTCTCTGTGCAAAGCGATCGTCACCTGATCTTTACTTTCATCTCCTGTAAAAGCATATTTGATCGAGTTGGTGAAGAGCTCATTGAGTATGACTCCCAGCCTGAACATCGTCTCGATCGCAAAACAGTGCCTGTCCGATGAAATATCCACAGAGATCTCTTTCCCGTACGCTTGATTGATCAATTCTGTCAAGGCCCTGGTGTATTTGGTAAAATCGATACTGTCGAGGTAATCACTCCTGTAGAGCGCTTCGTGAATCATAGCAATCGCCTGAATGCGGAGCTGATTCTCTTTTAACACTGTATAGGCATCTTTGGCAACACCTTTTTTGATATTCATCATTTGGAGCCCCAGAATGGAAGCGATAATGTTGAGATTGTTTTTGACACGGTGGTGTATCTCTTTGAGCAGTACCCTGTTATGGGCATTGGATCTTTCGAGTTGCCGATAACTGTTTTCGACCCCAAGATGGTAAAAAATACCGATAAACAGTATGATGAGCGAAGCCATAATGATCGCGACGATATCCGATGGACTGTAGGCAAAAGCGGCGCTCCCGTAATGATAATATGCATAAATGTAGAGGGCGGTCACAATCATCTGATGTATCCAGAAATATAAAAGAGACCTTTTCAGATCATAAAGTAGGAAAAATGCCAAAGGCATGATGATATGGAAGATAGCCATTTGAAAATCGTTGGAGATCAGCAATACATAGGTAAGTATCGTGGCAATCAACACGATCGAATTCAGAGCGATATCGATATTTTTCACATATCTGTTATAGAGGAGACTCAACAGTGTCACGACGATGAAAACAAGTTCGATAGCGGCATCCTTACGGTTTCCTATCAGAAAATCGAGGAACATCGCAAGGGTGATAATCAGTAAAAAAAAGAGATAAAATCCCGCTACCAAAATCTCTTTTTTCGTATGATTTTGCAGAAAAGTATGTAGTATGGTCACTTTTTTCATTTGTGACAGTTTATTTGAATACGGCCTGAAAGTCAAGTTGAGCGAGGTCTCACACCGGTTCATATGGTTTTTTGGTACAATATCAAATGCGAAACGGGAGCACTGCTTATGATAAAAAATCTCAAAATAACGATCGTTTTCGACAACTATGCGTATCTGCCGGATTTTCCGGTTTTGTGGGGGTTTTCGGCTTTTATCGAAACGGATGACCATACCATACTCTTCGACACGGGGAGCAACGGCCGTGTTCTGCTGCAAAACATGCAGCGTCTGGGCACCGATCCCAAAGATGCCGATGCCCTCTTCCTCTCCCACCCGCACTGGGATCACATCGGCGGTCTCGACTCGGTGCTCGAGGTCAACTCTCACCTCGATATCTTTCTGCCCTCCTCCTTTTCCCGGCACCTCGTCAGAGATCTGGAGCATTTGGCGAAGCATGTTACCGTCATGGGAAAAGAGCCGACAGAGATCCTCCCTTTCTGCTTCTCGACCGGTACGATGGGTGAGATCGGAGAGCAGTCACTCATCATCGAAACAGAGAGAGGGCTGGTGGTCATCACCGGGTGTGCCCATCCGGGCGTGGTGCATATCGCCGAGCGTGCCATCGCGCTGCGTCAAAAACCGATCCTGCTTCTGATGGGAGGATTTCACCTGATGTACTCCGGCGAAGGAGAGATCGCCTCCGTCATCGAAAGGCTTCAGGAACTCGGCGTGGAAAATGTCTGCCCCACCCACTGCAGCGGCGATCCGGCGATAGCGATGTTCAGAGATAGTTTCGGCGACCACTTTATCCAGGGAGGCACCGGAAGGGTTGTCACGCTTCAGGAGAGCTCGGAAAGTTCCCGGCACAACGCCAAAAACCGCTCTCCATAGCGTCCATACTTCACTTCACCGATACCGTTGACTTCGAGCATCTCTTCCCTGCTCTGCGGCAAACGGCTCGCGAGTGCCTGAAGCGTCTTGTCGCTGAATACCATGTAGGCCGGCAGATCCGCTTCCGTGGCGAGTTGCAGGCGCAGTTTGCGGAACGCTTCGAAGTTTTCATCACGCGCTTCATGCACTTCGGCCTGTTTCACACGGCGGATGTTCCCCAGCTTGTCTTCGTCTATCCGGACGCTCTCCCTGCCTTTGAGAATTTCCACTGCTTTTGGCAGCAGTTTCAGTGCGCGGTGCTCTCCCTGTCCAATCGCTTCGAGTTCGAAGAGCCGGTCGGCGATCATGCCCCACTCGTTTTTGTTGCGCCCTTCCCCAATACCGAAAACAGTCAGTTTATCATGACCAAATCTGAGGATATTCTGCGCCTGCGATCCCCTGAGCAAGTCGATGATATGGTTCTGTCCGAAACGCTCACCGGTGCGGTAGATAGCGGAGAGGAACATCTGCGCCTCTGTGGTGATCTCTTTCTGTTGCACTTCACCCCGCAGGCAACTCTCGCACTTATCGCCGCAATCTTCCCCTGCATCTCCGAAATAGTGGGCAAGCAGCCGGTGTTTGCAGGAGGAGCTGAGTGCGAAACGGTACATCGACTGCAGTTTGGCATAGAGCACCTCTTTGTAGGTGTCGGTCAGTGCACCGTCGATCAGCTCGCGTTTCTGGATTTCGTCAGCTTTGGTATAGAGCAGCAGTGTCTCGCTCTCCAGTCCGTCACGTCCCGCACGTCCAATCTCCTGATAATAGTTTTCGATCGTTTTGGGCAGTGACGTGTGCACCACGAAGCGGATATTGCTCTTATCGATCCCCATCCCGAAAGCGATGGTCGCCACGACGATATCGATCTGATCACGCATGAAGGCTTTCATGACAGAAGATTTCTCTTCGGGTTCCAGCCTGGCATGGTAGGCTCTGGCACTGATCCCGCGTGACTGCAGAAACGCTGCCAGTTGTTCAGTCTCTTTTCGGGTAAAGGTGTAGATGATGCCGCTTTCGTTTCTGTGCTTTTCCAGAAAGTTCAGCAGCTGGGTACGTCCATTGGAGACACGTTTTTGCGTGCGTATGGTAAGGTTTTGACGAAA
>JANTHT010000158.1 GCA_024762235.1 Sulfurospirillum sp. | reverse complement strand
TCCGTACTCCACAAAGCGATCAACGGTAAAAATATCTACCTCAATACAGCCTATATTCCCATCTTCGATCTCGAACGAAACGTCATCGAAATTGTCTGTATCCATCATGATCTGACCGCAGTCATAGAACTTAATCAGGAGATCAACGACACCCAGAGAGAGATTATCTATACACTGGGCGAAATAACCGAAAGCCGTTCCAACGAAACGGGCAATCATATCCTGCGTGTCGCTGAATATACAGCGATACTGGCAAAATATATGGGATACGACCGTCAGGAGGCAGAAACGATCAAAATCGCTTCCACGATGCATGATGTCGGGAAAATCGCCATCGAAGATAAGATCCTGAAAAAGCCGGGCAAACTGACGGATGAAGAGTTTGAGCGCATGAAAGAGCATGCGATTATCGGATATAATATCTTTAAAAACTCCAAACGCCCTATCCTGCAGGCAGCCTCGATCATCGCGAAGGAACATCATGAAAAATGGGATGGCAGCGGCTACCCTAAAGGACTCAAAGCAGAGAAAATCCACCCATACGGGCGTATTGTAGCGCTGGCAGATGTTTTTGACGCGCTCGCTTCCGACAGGGTCTATAAAAAAGCATGGGAAATAGAGCGGATTCTCGATTTTCTCAGAGAGCAGCGCGGCAGACATTTCGACCCGCAGGTCATAGATATCTTTTTTGAACATCTGAACGAATTTCTCGCCATCAGAGACATGTACCGCGAAGGAGTGTAGCAAATGCGAAAAATCGATAAAAAGCTCTTCAGGCAACTCGATATACTTTATGTCGAAGATGAAGAAAACACCAGAGAAGAGGTCACCTTTTTTCTTAAAAAGATGTGCCGAAGCGTCACCACTGCCGTTAACGGAGCGGAGGGGCTTGCACTGTGCAAAGCGCACTCTTTCGACATGGTCATCACTGATATCCAGATGCCTGTCATGAATGGTCTCGATATGGCAAAAGGGATCCGAAAAACTGACACCCAAATCCCTATTGCCGTCACGACAGCATACAGTGACAGCGCGTTCCTGGTCAAGTCGATCGAGTGCGGTATCGACAAATATATCCTAAAACCGATCGATATGATGGAGATGCTGACAGTAATCAGAAAGTGTACAGAGCCAAAAGCACTTACAGATAAAATTGAAAGCTATGACCGCTACTCCCGTTTTTTGCTGGAAAACAACGCTGCATTCATGTTGATCATCCATCAGGGCGATATGGATTACGCCAGCAAAGAGTTATTGCAGCTTTTTGGATCAGACTCCCTGCGCACACTGAATGAAAAGAGCCTCTCCTTTTATGAAAATGGCAGCATACTGCAGGAGAAAGAGTGGATTGATTTTATTGTGTCCAATCCGAACAAAACCTTTGTCGTCACACCCGGTAAAGATGAAAAACGCTATATGCTGGAATACCGGTACTTTGAAGAGATTGACAAATCTGTCTTTCTCTTTCATGAGATCACTCATGAAAGAGAAACATTGACTACACACAGGGAAGTGCCCATTCCCACATAAATAATTGCACTACTTATTTCCACTCATAAAATTCATCAGATCCGTATGCGTCAGATCAGATAGACCCCGACCGCAAAAAGCGGCAGGGCAAGTGCTACAATACGGTACCTGACAGCGACAAGCGAGAGCAAAATATAGAGTACCAGATACCACAGCGGTGTCTGAAAGTGGTAGATCTGCGCCCGCATGTGCAGCAGGTTCAGCAGCATGCCATCCAGCAGATCCCCCTGCCCGATCAGATGCAGCAACATCTCCAGCGGATAAAAAACAGTGAACAGTATCGAGAGAAGCGGTGAGTAGAGCTGGTACCTTGAGAAGGTGGTAAAAAAGTGGTGCACGACCGGGATCATGAGCAGATAGACCCAGATATTGAGCAGGATGACGATCTGCCATGCTTTGAGACGGGAGAAGTGGTGCAGAAAGAGGTAGATGTAAAAGACACCTGACACCGAAAACCAGAATCCTATCGAAAAGAGAAACGAGGGGAAAATCGCCAGAATCGTCAGGACCGTCACAAAAAGCACTTCGAAAGAGAGGATTTTGAAGTGGCGGTGAAAGAGGAAAAATCCATATGCCAGCATGACAAAAGAGCGTAGGAGTGAGGGGATGAAGTCCAGCATCCAGAGATAGGCGAAGAGTATCGCCAAAATCACCATCGTCAGATCGAAACGCATGTTACGGTAGGGGAAGTAGCGCTTCTGCAGCTGATAATAGGGGTAGCGCATGAGAAAGTAGAGGATCGCGAACAGCACACCCAGATGAAACCCGCTGATTGCGATCAGGTGGGAGATACCGAGTTTGGACACATCCCTGCGCAACGGTTTGCCAATCGGCTCTCCCAGAAAGAGTGCAGCGAAAAGTTCTCTGGTCGTGTTACTCTCATGCTGGCTGACGACCTTGTCATGCAGCCATCTTTTGATCCCGTTCGTTTTTTCAAAGATACGAATATCGTAACTGGGTACATAGAACGTTCGCAAATACTCCGGAAATGTGATCCTGTCCGTGATAATCCCCAGACGGATATGCCGACCCTTCAGATCGATCAGATCTTCGTAGTTGGTCGTATAAAAAATGGCTCCGTCGTCAGATCTTAGTTTCAGTACCTGATAGCGCTTTCCGGAGGGTTTGCGTTTTTGGTAGTGGTTCAGGACCCTGGCGTCGACATGGTAAAATTTGTGTGCATGAAATTTTTCATAGTAATGGTACCGTAACAGCAGATGTGCACAAAAGAGAAGCAACATGATGAGCGTAAAGAGGATGATCTCCTTTTTGCTCTCAAAGAGATCGAGCTTTTCTATCATCTTCCCGACCACGCTCCCAGTGTACTGTAAGGCTTAAATCGGAGGCAGTTCGATAGAGGAGTTGCGAGCATTCTCTTCGGCATGTTCAAAGACAATCTCCACCGGAACGTTGCCTTTGTCGACAAAACGGGTAAAACGCTTCTGAAATACCAGGTGTGCCGTACCGATCGGGCCACTCCTGTTTTTTCCAATGATGATTTCCGCCTCTTCTTCGGCTTTGGCAACGAACTCACTTTTGTACTCTTTACCCTCCGCTTTGGCACGCTTCTCTTTCTCTTTCTCTTCACGCATCTTGTAGACATCGTCACGATAGACGAACATGATAATATCTGCATCCTGCTCGATGGAGCCGGACTCACGGATATCGCTGAGCATCGGACGTTTGTCGTGACGGCTCTCCAGGCCGCGGTTGAGCTGCGAGAGTGCGATGATCGGCATCTGCAGCTCCCTTGCCAGCAGTTTCAGTCCGCGTGATATTTCACTCACTTCCAGGTGCCTGTCCTTGCCGCCCGTACCGCTCATCAGCTGCAGATAATCGATGATCGCCAGAGAGATCTCCGGATGCTGCGTTTTGATTTTACGCAGCTTGGAGCGTAGCTGGTTGATATTGAGCAGACCATCGTCATCGACAAAGAGCTTTTTCTGACCCATCTCATCCGTCGCGCGACTCAGGTGCGACCACTCTTCATCGGTCAGATCCCCTACTTTGAGGTTTTGCAGCGGTATCGAAGTCTTGGCACTCAGCATCCTGAGCATCAGCTCCTCTGCAGGCATCTCAAGTGAAAAGATCGCCACACCACGCCCGTCGTCGATCGCTTTCTGGGCGAGATTGAGCGTGAAAGCGGTTTTACCCATCGCCGGCCTCGCCGCGATGATGACCAGCTGCCCCTCCCCAAATCCGGCTGTCAATTCATTCAGTTCGCGAAAGCCGGTATCGACACCCGTGACACCGTTGTTCCCCCGCTTTTTCATCTCATGAATATGTGCGATCGTGGCGACAACCATCTCGGGGGCATCACGAAACTCTTTGGTCGACGCGTCCATCGAGATCTCGTAGAGCTCTTTTTGAACGATATTGAGGATCTCGTCGCTGGGCAACGCCTCTTCAACCGTCACTTCGCGGATTTTGGAAGTGAGTTTGACCAGTTCACGCTTGATCGCCTTCTCTTTGATCTCTTCGACATACGCCGTGACGTTGGAGATAGGATTGGCGGAGATGATCTCGACGAAGACATCTTCGTTGTAGCGCTTCTTCTGAAGCAGCTTTTTCTTCAGGAACTCTTCGTCGATC
>JANTHT010000157.1 GCA_024762235.1 Sulfurospirillum sp. | reverse complement strand
ATCCATGTGTTATCGCTGTTTTCGTCCTCAGGCGCTTTGTCTCTGTGATCGCCTCTCTCCCGTCGAGACAAAAACGCGCTTTGTCATTCTCATCCATCCCAAAGAGTTCAGCCGCATCAAAAACAATACCGGCCGTCTCACCCACCTATCCCTGCCCAATTCCGAACTTTTTACAGGGGTGGATTTTACCCGGCATGCGGCACTCAATACCATCCTCGACGATCCGGACAACCACTGTGTCATACTCTATCCGGGAGCCGACGCCGTTCCCATCAACGATGCACCTCTGCCCCCTGTGGATAAAACGCTCGTCATCATTCTAATCGATGCCACCTGGGCCAGTGCCAAACCCATGCTGCGCCGCAGCCGCAATCTCCATCGTCTGCCGCGTATCACCTTTCACCATCGCAAAAGTTCCGCCTATGGCTTTAAACGCCAGCCCTTTTCGCAGGCGCTCTCGACCATCGAATCGACGCATGCGGTCCTTGAAATACTCTATGACCGAGGCTATGAAAGTCTCTGTCCCAAAGTACTGGAGCATTTTCTGGATCCTTTTCACCACATGGTACAGACACAGCTGCAGTTCAATCCTCCTGCAACAACTTGACTTCGCCGAAGCGTAGTTTGAGTGCGGGTGCATCGGGGGAGGTTTTGCATGAAGCACTCAAGACGAACAGGAGAGGCCGATGTTCTTTGAGATCTCGGGTGTATCTCCCGCATACGCTTCATACTCCGGCAATTCCTCATAGGGATGTGCCGCGATGTAAAGCAAACGCTCTACCATCGAAAAATCACCCTTTTCCGCCAGCGTGATCGCCTCCTGCAGCATGTAATTTTTCAGCACATACTTCGGATTGCTTCTTAACATCGCCTCCTGACGCTGCGCATGGGTGCGCGCCTCTTTTTCCAGACGCCGGTCATAGATCTTCAGCCACTTGTCCATCACCAGCGGATCCATCACAATATCAAAAAGAGGCTCTTTCTCGCCGTCATAGCGACTCAGGGTTCTGAAAAAGAGCGTATAATCGACAGTGGCTTCGTGAAGCGCACCCACCAGCTCAGCGATCAGTTCGTCGTCCCCCTCCTCTTTTTTCTCCAGTCCGAGCTTTCTGCGCATCTGATCCATATAGGCATCCTGATAGATAAAAGCGCCGTAATCGTCCAGCTTTTCCTGCGTGCGCTCTTTGGGGATCAGAGGCGTGAGGGCTTTGGCGAGCATCGTCAGGTTCCAGTAGGAGATATTGGGTTGTTCCCCGTACGCATAGCGTCCGACACGATCGGTATGGTTGCAGACGTAGTAGTAGTTGAAATCATCCATCATCGCAAAAGGTCCGTAGTCTATCGTCACACCTGCAACGGACATGTTATCGGTATTCAGCACGCCATGATTGAAACCAATCGCCTGCCACTGTGCAGTCAACCGCGCTGTGCTATCGACGATCCGGGAGAACATCTTGAAATAACGATCCTCATCTCCTTTGAGATCTTCGAAAGATTCTGCGATCACATACTCCGCCAGCATCTCAAGCTCTCGATACTGTTTGGTATAGTAAAAATACTCAAAAGTACCGAAACGCACCCAGCTTCTGGAGAGTCTCAGCACGATCGCAGCATGTTCGATCCGGTCTCTGAGCACTTTGGTGTTCGAACCGATGATACCCAGCGCTCTCGTAGTCGGTATGCCCAGATGGTGCATCGCTTCGCTCATCAGGTATTCCCGGATCGATGAGCGCAGCACCGCCCTGCCGTCAGCCATACGTGAGTAGAGCGTCTCACCGCTTCCTTTCAGTTGCAGATGCCAGCCGTTGACACTGCCCAGGTTGATCGCCCTGCCATCCCCCAGTCTTGGTACATAGTGGCCAAACTGATGCCCCGCATAACACATTGCATGCGGTTTTGCACCCTTTGGCAGATAGGTGCCATTGAGAAGTTCGACCAGCAGAGGATCCCTGTGCGCCTCTGCATCCAGACCGATCAGCCTGGCCGCATCGGGATTGAAACTGACGAGACAGGGCTCTTCCAGAGGCGTCGGTTCGCAAAGATCATAAAATTCACCCTCTCCATCAAGTGTGAGATAGGGTGTCTGAAGTTGTAAATCTTGCAACTTCATAGTACAGCAGACAGATATTGATATGGCATGGTAGTTCCTCCCGGCACGGTTATGGTTTCGATTTGATCTATATTATATGTGTATCATAGCATAACTTTCCGCCGTAACTTTCCACCGTACATGCGCTACAGACGACAGAGAGTTGATCTGTATCAACAGTTAACATAGTGCCTGATGTTATAATGTATGCAATTCGAATAACAGGAGAATATATGGGCTTGATCTATGCTGAACAGTTGGAAGATATGGATTATGATCCGATGCAGGAGACACATGAGAGTGAAATCAAACTTCTCAATGAGATCGACAAACTCGCCATCGGATATGAGATGGGCAGAGGGACAAAAGAGGCTCTGGAAGAAAAACTCGATCAATATATAGAACATGTCAAAAAACATTTTGCCGATGAAGAGGCACTGATGGAAAAATATAACTTTCCCTCATACGAGATGCATAAGACAGCGCATGATATGTTTTTGATGGACCTGCAATACGCTGTAAATATGTGGAAAAATAATGGCAACATCAATAAAATGATCACCTTTATACGAAAGGTTCCCGAGTGGCTCCAGATGCATGTTAACTCAGTAGATGCACCCACTGCAAGCTTCATCGCCCGCAAGGAGTCCGGGAGCTAAACATGTACGCATCTGGCTTCAGCACAGGGCGGCTTGCCGGTTTGCCTGATCCTTTCGCAAAATAGCCGAATATCAGCGACAATTTGCTACACTTCCGCCAAAATGCATAAGGAAGAGTTATGAGAGAAGATATTGCGAAGTTGATCGCACGGGTGGGACTCGGCACCCTCATGCTCTTTCACGGCATCGATAAGGCCATGCATGGGCTCAGCGGTATCGAAGGGATTCTGAGCGCACATGACATGCCCGATATTGTCATGTATGGTGTCTATATCGGTGAAATCGTAGCACCTCTGTTTCTGATCATCGGACTCTTCACGCCCCTTGCAGCGCTTGCCATCGTCATCAACATGCTTATGGCGATTCTGCTGGTCTATTCCGATGCCATCTTCTCTGTCACAGAACATGGGGCATGGAGTATCGAAGTCCCCATGCTCTATCTCACAGGAGCCGTAGTCATCGCACTGCTTGGACCGGGAAGAGTGAGTCTGGATCATCTCCTCTATGCACGCAAAGAAGCGTAGGATCGCTCCTTTTCCAGCGGTGCGAAAAGCGTCGCTGTATCGAGCCCGTAAAAGGTCTGCAGCTCATTGTAGAGATCGGGAAAGTGCTTTTTGAGTGCCCACGGCTTTTCGAAGAAGAGTTCACTCACGACGGCGAAAAACTCCGCTTCACTGGTCGCGGCGTAACTCCCCAGCAGCTTGTACTTCTCCAGATAGCGCCCTCTCTCATAGGCATTTTTCAGTTTTTTATAGGTTTCGAACATCGTATGTGTCCAGCTGTAGTAGTGTGAGGGAGCCAGAGGCGGTACACCGTCTGCAGCGCCATCCTCGTAGTCGAGCTCGTGCGCCAGTTCATGGATGATGACATTGTGTCCTCTGGGATGATACGCCTCTTTTTTCGCTTCATTCCAGGCGATGACGACCGTTCCGCCGGCAGACTCTCCCTCCAGCACGAAGTCGCCTTCACGGTAGATCCCACCCGCCGCTTCGACCCTTCTGGTGACCACATCGTTGGGGTAGACGATGATCGTGCGCAACCCCTCGTAGCACTCCTGACGCCCCAGTTGCGCCAGACAGGCATAGAAAGCGATCGTCACCCGCACTTCATCCGTCACTGCCATCTCCACCCCCCGAAACTCTTTGGTAGCCATAAAAAAACGGATCGAATCATGCAGTTTGCGCTTCAGCGCCTCCGGCAGTAGATGGTAGTGGGGTATCTTCTGCAGTATCGCTTCATACTCCGGCGGAAACGGCGTCGCGTGAATCTCCTTCCAGAGGCGCATACGACGAAAGTAGCCCCAGCCCAGCCAGGTGAGCCAGAGTGCAAAGAGAACAAACAGCAACTCCATCAGGAAAAGATAGTACATGGGCGCATCCTCC
>JANTHT010000156.1 GCA_024762235.1 Sulfurospirillum sp. | reverse complement strand
CATAGGCAAATTCCAGATTGTGCGGGCTGAAGACTTTGAACCATGGATCGGTCACATCCCCGAAAGGATGCATGCCGATGAAAACATGGTCGATGAGATTGTAGAGCGAAACGGCGAGCACCGCCAGCCAGAGGTAGATGAACTTCCGGTTCAAAATCGCCAGCCCGAACAGCATGGCGAAAAAGACCAGCTGCGTCAACACCCATGTGATCACCGCGATGCGCGGATGCCCGAACCACATCGTAAAAGTCTGCCACCACTGATCCGCCCCGATCTCCGCGATGCTCGCATGCAGATGGGGGTTGATATTCCAGACGATGAACCCCGGGATGGCGATCAGCGCCCAGTAGACCAGAAAGATTCGCGTGAGGGTATAGACCATGTAGCGCCGGTACCCCTTCCCCTCCTCCACGAAACGCCAGGAGGTGTAAAAGACGGTGAACCCCATCAACACGAAAAGGAGATCCTCACCCAGCTCTCCGAAGGTGAAAAAGTTCCAGAAGAGGTCTCTGCCCGCGATGTTGTAGTGCTGCGTCGCATGGTAGACCATCAGCAGCGTCGCCAGAAAGGTGTAGAGTATCTGCAGTGTCGTATAGGTTTTGCTTTCGCGGGGGTCGTGTATCATGATTGTCGGTTGCTCCATCTCAAAAATTGCGTCACGAGTATAGCAGATTTTTAAGAATAATAGTTAATGGGATTTAAAAAGCTTTCTGACATATAGCTAGATTGTCAGATGTGGATAGCGTCCTTTGATATACGCCAGAAACCGCTCTGTTTCTCGCTGCAGATGTTTGAGGTCTGCACTGTTGTCGATCACGAAGGTCGCTTTTTCTCTTTTGGTCTCGATCGGCAATTGCGCCCCGATGCGGCTCTGCGCCTCTTCGATCGTGTACCCCTCCCTCTGCAACAGGCGCTCGATCTGCTGTTCGGGCGTGCAGTAGACCACTGCCACCTCTTCGATCAGATAGTTTCCTTTCTCGAAAAAGAGCGGTATGTCGAGGATGTAGGGGATCTTCTTCGCTTCGCAGACTTCACTCTGTGCCACGATCTCTTCGCGGATCATGGGATGGAGCAGTTTTTCGAGATCCTGGCGCGCCTCTTCGTCACTGAAGATCACACCGCCCAGCTTCTTCCGGTCGACCCGCCCGCCGATGACAAACTGCTCCCCGAAGCGTTCGGCGATCTGCGGGAGAGATTCGTCGAGTTTGGCATGTGCGATCTTGTCGGCGTCGATGATCTTGAAACCGTAGAGCGAGAGGAGTGAGCAGACACTGCTCTTTCCCGTCGCGATTCCACCGGTGAGTGCGATGGCGTTTGGGAGATCCATCTAGTTCTTTGCGATCCCCAGAAGCGCTTTTTTGATGTAGCGCGGCACGGTGAACGCAGCTCTCTGGATATCGGAAGTATAGTAGCGATGCCCCTCCAGCAGATCGGCGCGCTGCAGGATGATGTCAGCCGTAGGATGGTACTTTTTGGAGGCGAGGATAAAGTTCCAGTTGGTTCCCGGATAGCTGTACATCGGGTAGCTGTAAGGCATCGCGATACCGAAAGGGTGCCCGACGGTTTCGAGAATCTTTTTGTGTCCCTCCAGATCCATCCACCAGCTGCCGCCCTGCACCGCGACCAGACCATCCTCTCTCAGTACACGGTTGACCTGCGCATAGAAGGTCGCTTCGAAGAGTTCATTGGAGATCGATCCGGGATCGGTCGCGTCGACCAGTACGATATCGTAACTGGCATCTTCCGCTCTGGCGATGAACTCCATCCCGCTCTCGACAACGACGTTGAGACGGCTGTTCTCCCAGTCGCCCACGTCCGGGAAATACTTCTTGCTGACGCTGATCACCTCTTCGTCGATCTCTACGAGGTCTACATGCAGATCTTTGTGACGCAGCACTTCACGCGCCGTACCACCGTCACCGCCGCCGATAATCAGCACATCTTTGGGTGCACGGTGTGTACAGACAGGCACATGTGCGAGCATCTCATGGTAGATAAACGCATCTTTTTCACTGAACATCGCATTACCGTCGAGTACCAGGATCTTCCCCAGAGCTTCGCTTGCATAGACTTCTATCTTCTGATATCTGCTCTGCGTTTCGAAAATTTTATCTTCTACTTTGAGGGCTTGTTTCATAAATCCCTGTTCTTCTTCAAAATACATTTTTTCCCCTATATTTTTTAAATGGAACTGATTTTAACATATTATGATTAAGCAGGGGTCTGAAATTGTCGAAAGGGGGTGTGGCAGAGGGGCTAAACGAACTTTTCAGTTTACCGATTTACACGCAATATAAAAATGTAAAAGCTGAAAGAGAAAAAATGCGCTATCTTTTGATGTTTCTATTTACCATCATCCTCTCACGGGCTGAACCGATCACCCCGCTGCCGCAAAGCGTTCCGGTCGATATGGACAAAGCGACACTGGGCAAGGCACTCTTTTTCGATCCGACCCTCTCCCGCGACGGCACCGTCTCCTGCGCCACCTGTCATGATATCTTCAACGGAGGGGATGACGGCAAGCGCGTCTCCACGGGCATCGGAGAGCAAAACGGCAGTGTCAACTCCCCCACTGTGCTCAACGCCGTTTTCAACTTCCGTCAGTTCTGGGACGGCCGTGCCTCGGATCTTCAGGAGCAGGCCGCTGGCCCCATCGAAAATCCGGTCGAGATGGGCAACACTTTTCCCGCCCTCATCAAAAAACTGCAAAACTCCCACTACCGTACATGGTTTGCGAGAATCTACAAAGAGGGTATCACCAGAAACAGTATCACCGACGCCATCGCCGAGTTCGAGAAGACGCTCATTACACCTGACAGCCCTTTCGACCGCTATCTCAGAGGCGACAAAAATGCGATCACCCAGAAACAGAAAGAGGGGTACGAGATCTTCAAATCCAAAGGATGCATCGCTTGCCACCACGGACGCAATGTCGGGGGCAACATGTACAACAAATTCGGCATCATCCTCTCGATAAAAGATGACAATCCCGGTCGCTACAATATCACCAAAAACCCCTCGGACAAATACTTTTTCAAAGTCCCCTCCCTGCGCAACGTTACCAAAACGGCGCCCTATTTTCACAACGGCAGCGTCAACGATCTGCGTCAGGCCGTTTACTTCATGGCCAAACACCAGATCGGGCGCCCCATCTCGGAGCGAGAAGTGGACAGCATCGTCGCTTTCCTGCATGCCCTCGAAGGCGGCATCCCCAAAAGCGTGACGGAGTGAAAGCGATGAAATTGCGAAAACCCGACCTTATCACACTGCTGTTGCTGCTCTTTCTCGCGGCGATCCCGGCGACACTTCTCTTTCTGCTCACCATCAATAAAAACATCAGACACTATGCGACACAGAGCAACACCATCACCCAACTCGAGCTCCTCGACAAAGATTTCAACTACTTTATCAGCCAGAAGGGTGTTTTTCACAACTACGATATCATCAACCGGAAAGTGGCAACTTTCAAAAACTCCCTGAACCGGATCTCGGAAGGTCTTCGAAACGACCACCACATCAAAGCGTACGGTTACGAAGAAGTGTTGCAGCCGATCGAAGAGAGTTTCGCGCGAAAAAGCGTTCTGATCGAACATGCCAAATCCTACAACAGCCTGGTCATCAATTCACTCAACTACCTGCATGATCTCCAGCGCAACATACGGCGATACACACCGCTCAACGAGGAGGATTACCGGCTGCTCGACGACACGATTTTTCTGACGCTTCAGACCTATACCCGCACCCGTGATGCACTCCCGGACATCAAAAAAAATCTTCAGAAGATCGAACGACTCTCCGGTGAAACCGATGACAATATGTTGCGCTATTTCGTAACACATATGCATGTCATCGTCAATCAGATCGAGACTATCGACAAAGAGCACAGCCAGATCGCGCAACTTGCGCTCTATCCGAGATTGACCGCACTGCATCAGAAGCTCAATACCGAATACGCCGACTATCTTACTTTCGGTAAAATGGCTGTACTGCTGATTCTCGCCTCTCTTGCAGCGCTCCTTTTTCTGGTGCTCTATCTCCACAAGAGGTCTCTGGCAGATAAAAAAGTGCTCGATGCCTACCGATACGCCATAGAAAACAGCGACAACAGCATCGTCATCACCAATGCCGATCAGGAGATCACCTATGTCAACGACGCTTTCGAACGTGAAACCGGCTACTCCAAAGAGC
>JANTHT010000155.1 GCA_024762235.1 Sulfurospirillum sp. | reverse complement strand
CGAAAAAACGGGAAAAGGCGCTTGCCGCAAAACGTGCAAAACAGCGTGCCGAAGCACAAAAGCTGTTACAGGAACTGGAGGCTTCGCAAGCCACTTCACGCCACCGTAAAAAAGGCGAAGAGCATGAATTCTGGAGTTTTGTCTCGGACAAGATCATGAGCAAATGGAACCGTACCATCGCGACACAGGATGGGTTGAAAGGGTATGCGACGATACGTATCGACAACAGAGGGCATCTTACTTATAAAAACTTGAAATTGTCAGGTAACAGTCTCTTCGATACGAAGCTTAAGGTGTTTCTTGATAATTTAGAATATGTAAGATTTCCCGCATACAAAGATGGACCCTACATCGAAGCGGTATTTGAATTTAAAGATCAGGCGAAAGGACCATAACGAATGTTGTATATAGTGAGATATCTCTTGCTTTCTGTCGCGGTGGCGCTCTCCCTGCATGCGTACGATGCGACGATCGAGATTGTCAAAAAGATCGAAAAGAGACCGCATATCGCAGTAGCCGATGCGACTACGGCACCTGTCGATGCGCTGATGAAACGTAAGTTGCTCAAGCTTCTGATCGGCGATCTGAAAGTGACAACCCATTTCAATGTTGACGACAGCTATACGACACTCCCCTACGAAGGCAACGGCGGTGTCGCGAAACTTTCGAAAGAGGGTGTCGAACTGGTTGCCAAAATGAGACTCGAAAAGGATCCTTCAGGGAAACTTGTTGCCAGTGTCAAACTAATCAATGCCAACAATCTTTCACTGCTCTACGAGAAGTTCTATACGATCGGTAAACCGAAGCGTTACCCTTTTCTTGCGCACAATATCGCGATAGACATCAATGATTTTACCGGTGCTCCACCGGTGAACTGGATGCGGAAATATGTGATATTTGCGATGTATATACGTCCCGGAAAGAGCGATATCCTCGTTTCTGACTATACGTTGACATTCAAGAAGCGTATCGTCAAAGGGGGACTCAATCTCTTTCCGAAGTGGGCCAATGCAAAACAGGACGCCTTTTACTACACTTCATTCAGTGGGAGGGAGCCGACACTCTATCGCGTCGATATCTACACCGGTACCAAACGGAAGATCGCTTCCAGTCCCGGCATGATGGTCTGTTCGGATGTAAACAGTGCGGGTACAAAGCTGCTGGTAACGATGGCGCCCTACGATCAGCCCGATATCTATCTGCTCGATCTCAAAACACGCACCAAAAAACGGTTGACAAGATACAGCGGTATCGATGTCAGCGGGAACTTTGTCGACAACGATAAAAAGGTGGTTTTTATTTCCGAAAGGTTGGGCTACCCCAACATCTTCGCGAAGGATATCGCCGGCGGTCCGGTAGAACAGATGGTCTACCATGGCAAGAACAACAGCTCCTGTTCTACCTACGGCAAATATATCGTCTATTCGAGCAGGGAAGGGAAGAGTGCCTTCGGTTTCAACACCTTCAACCTCTATCTGATCTCTACGCAGACAGATTATATCAGAAAGTTGACTACCAGCGGTAAAAACCTCTTTCCACGTTTCGGTGACGATGGTGAAACGATACTTTTCATCAAATATATCAATGGAGGTACGGCACTGGGCGTCTTGCGACTCAATGCCAACAAGAGTTTTCTTTTTCCGCTCAGATCGGGAAAAATTCAATCTATTGACTGGTGAAATATTTTACAAAACATAATAGTGTTATAATATATTAAACTAAAAAAGGATTTTCATGCAAAAGAGACGGACCTGTATACTTTTGATTTTAGCTGTCGTGATGGTCACCGGATGTTCCCAGAAAGCGCCGGAACTCGAGAGTGCGTCTGCGGGATCGACGATAGCAGATACCAATCCGGAACTGCGTGCGGACAGCGATATCGCAAAGATGGAAGGTGTCGATGAGAATAGTGCCTACGGCTCGGTCGATGAACGTATCGCTGCTGTAGCGAAAGAGATAGAACCGATCTATTTTGCCACGGATCAGTATAGAATACCTGAAGACCAGATCTATAAAATAGACAAAGCGGCGCAGATATTTAATGGAGAACTTGCGCGTGATCTTTCCATCAGGGTAGAGGGTAACTGCGACGAGTGGGGAACCGATGAATACAACTATGCACTCGGTCTGAAACGTGCCAAAAGCGCCAAAGACGCACTCTCCATCTCGGGTGTGGCGGAAGGACGTATGTCTCTGATCAGTTACGGAGAGAGCAAACCTGTCTGCATGGAACACAACGAAGCGTGCTGGCGTCGCAACCGTCGTGTCGACTTTACACTGCTTCCGTAGCGGGTGCTTAAGCGATGAAAAGCCTGTTGTGCCTGGCAATCCTGACCGTTATGCTGCATGCGGAGGTATCGGTTTTCGGTGCGGGTGATCTGAAAAGTGACAATCCCTACGGGCTCACCGAGAGTGAAAAGGTGATTTTCGCGATCAAAAAGAGTACGCTCGAAAACCGGCGTGCGATCAAAGCTCTGAAATTGCAGATTGCAGATATGCGCGAGGCACTTGACGGACTGCGCAGTGTCGTTTCGTCTCTGAGTGACAAGGTGGGGCAGACTGGACAGAAGCTGCATGCGATATCCAGTACGCCGAAAGAGGATTTGAGCGGAGAGATCAGTCAGCTCAAAAGCGAACTGGCTGCGCAAAAAAAAGAGAATGAAAAGCTAAGAACAGCTCTGAAAAAAGTGACATCGATGGTGGGAAAAATCAGCGGTGATTATGTGAGCAGAGGGGAACTTGACCTCCTTAAAAAAAAAGTAAAGAGTAAAAAGAGTGCGCAATCTGACAGCCGTACAAAGGTAATAAAGCATCCGAAAACCAATCAGCAGCTCCTGGCCGATGCGATCAAAGCCTATCGTGCCAAAAAGTATGATCTGGCAAAAAGTTTGTTCAGCCGCCTGGATAGCAAAAATTACAAGCGTGCGACGAGCAATTACTATCTCGGAGAGATCGCCTATTATCAAAAAGCGTACAACGATGCGATCGTCTACTATAAAAAGAGCGCAAATCTCTACGACCAGGCCACATATATGCCGACACTTTTGCTGCATACAGCACTCAGTTTCAAATATCTCGGCGAAACGGAGAATGCAAAACGTTTTTTTGAAGCGGTCAAAGTGACCTATCCGGGGACTTCACAGGCAAAACTGGCAAAAAAATATCTCTGATGCAGGCACAGGAAAGAAAATTATGTTATAATGCGGTTGCAAAACAACATTAGGAAAAATTATGGCAATTGAGAAGAATCAGGTTGTATCAATGGAATATGACCTCACCGAAAAAGGTGGAAGCGATATCCTGGACTCGAACAAGGGGCATCAGCCGCTTGAATTCATCACAGGAAAACAGCAGATTATCCCCGGACTTGAAGAGCGCATCAGCGACATGTCCGCAGGAGAAGAGAGAAGCATCGACGTTCCTGCGGCGGAAGCGTATGGTGAAGTCAACCCTGAAGCGGTCGACACACTGCCACGCGAACAGTTTGCGGGCCTCGACCTCAAAGAGGGGATGCAACTCTACGGACAGGGCGAAAATGGTGAGACCGTGATGGTCACTGTAAAAACTTTCGATGACAACACTGTTACGATCGATTACAACCATCCTCTCGCCGGCAAAGATCTTACATTTAACGTCAAAGTGCTGGATGTCAGAGAAGCGACACCTGACGAAGTGCTGAGCGGTCAGGTAGGCGGCGGTGGAGAGAGCTGCGGTTCAGGCTGCGGCTGCCACTAAACACTTCTTGCAGAGCAACCTTCCGGGGTTTGTTCTGCACACTTTCACAACAGACACTCTTCTATAACCTCTTACATTGAACCTGCTATAATATCGCCAAAAACTGAAGGATATCGTATGCAAAAAACCGCTTTTATATTTCCCGGCCAGGGTTCACAATCTATCGGTATGGGCAGAGACTTCTACGACAACGAACCGATTGCGAAGGAGATGATAGCGCACGCCTCCGATGCCACAGGTATCGATTTCAAAAAACTTCTTTTCGAAGAGAACGATCTTCTCGAACAGACCGAATATACGCAACCGGCGATTCTGCTTGTCAGCGCTGTGGCGCACAGACTGTTCGAAGATCTGGAGAATATCCGTCCCATCTTTACACTGGGCCACTCGCTGGGTGAGTTTTCGGCACTTGTGAGTGTCGGTGCGCTCGATTATATCGATGCGGTCAAACTGGTGCATGCACGCGGAAAGTTGATGAAAGAGGCATGTGAAGGGA
>JANTHT010000154.1 GCA_024762235.1 Sulfurospirillum sp. | reverse complement strand
TTGCCGGTGAGTATCGGGGGTGTGGGGTTGCGTGAGCTGGTCTTTCTCTACGGCATGGAGCAGCTGAGGCTGCCTCCGCATCTTGGGGTCACCTTTGCGATGCTCTTTTTCCTGATTACGGCACTCTCGTCACTGGCCGGCGCTTTTTTACCCAACCCCCTGCGTCAGCGAACCTGAATACTACTCCAGCATCTCGAACGCCTTCTCTTCAGGCGCTTTTTTCTCCGTCGTTACACTCCGTTTAGATTGCAGTTTTTGCAACAGGGTTTCGAGTTTGTCGCAATTGAGTGCCGGTTTGATATCAAACTTCAGCAGATAGATCGCATCGACATCGAGCATATATTTCTTGAGCAGAAACTGTTTGAGAAGTCTCTTGAAGCGCTCTTTTCCTTTGGAGGTGAAGAGATCTTCGAGATAGAAGCTACTGATGATGATATTGAGGGCATCGAGGAGTTTGTAGTCGTTCCGGGAGAGGTTCTCCCCCTCGAAGATGAGGGAGAGTTCCACTTTTTTGAGTGCGTTGCCCTTTTTGGAGAAGATATCGCTCTCGAAATGGTCCACTTTGTAGATCTCCGCCTGCAACAGAGATACCAGAAAAAAGAGTACCGGCAACACCTTTCGCATCAGAGGCTCTTCTCTAGCAACTGATAGATACGGTTGCTGAAATCGGCCGGATCGTCGATCTTCATGCCTTCGGAAAGTTTGGCGAGATCGAGCAGTGTATGGGCTACGGTGCCGAGTTTGTTGTACTCCTTCTTCTCTACGATCTTCTGAAAGATCTCGTGATCGGGATTGATCTCCAGAATCGGTTTGACCGGAGGCAGATCGACCTGTCCCATCTGTTTGAGCATCTGTTGCATCGCGAAGTCAGGATCCTCTTTGTCGTAGACCAGTACCGCCGGTGATTTTTTCAGACGGGTGGTCACTTTGACATCTTTGACCTCCTCTTTCAGCATCTCTTTCATCTTGACAAGCACTTCCGCAAGCTTCTCCTGCGCCTCTTTGATTTTGCTCTCGTCCGCCTCTTCGACATCGGTGGAGTTGACCGCTTTGAGCGGATACTCTTTGTATTGCTGGATATTCGGTATGACGATCGCATCGACTTCGTCATCCATCAGCAGCACTTCGGTACCCTTCTCGTTGAAGGATTCGAGAAGCGGCGAGTTTTTGAGCATTGCGGCATCGTCACCGATGATATAGTAGATCTCCTTCTGACCCTCCTGCATCTCCTTCACATAAGTTTCGAAGTCGACCAGTTCATCGCGCTTGTTCGATTTGAAGAGCAACAGGTCGAGGAGCAGATCCTTGAACTCGAACTCACTCATGATACCCTCTTTGAGTACCTTACCGAAGATTTTGTAAAACTTCAGATACTTCTCAAAATCGTTCTCTTTCAACTTCTTGAGTTCGGTCAATATCTTTTTGGTCGACGCCTTCTTGATTTTGGAGAGAATCACATTCTGTTGCAATATCTCACGACTGACGTTGAGCGGCAGATCCTCCACATCGACGATACCCCGTACGAAACGCAGATAGGTTGGCAGCAACTCTTTATCATCGTCGGAGATGAAGACCCGTTTGACATAGAGTTTGATACCTGACTGGTAATCGACTCTGTAGAGATCGAAAGGTGCGTTTTGCGGAATATAGAAGAGTGTCGTATATTCGATCGTACCTTCCGCTTTGGTATGTATCCACAACAGCGGATCTTCGTTGTCATGCGAGATTGTCTTGTAGAAATCTTTGTACTCTTCGTCGCTGATCTGACTCTTTGGCAGGCGCCAGAGTGCCGAGGCTTTGTTGATCTGTTCGACCTTTTTCTCTTTTTTCCCTTCGGTCTCGACCTCCGTCTCGAGGTAGATCGGGAACTGGATATGGTTGGAGTATTTCTCTACGATCGCACGGATGCGGTACTCTTCGAGGAACTCCTCTTCCCCTTCTCTGAGATAGAGGGTGATCTCAGTACCGTGCCCCTCTTTTTGCGCCTCTTTGATCTCATATTCGCTGCCCCCTTCGCTGATCCAGAGCCATGCGGTTTTGGTGCCCGCCTTTTTGCTTAAGACTTCGATCTTTTTTGCGACCATAAAAGCGGAATAGAAGCCGACACCGAACTGTCCGATCAGTGCGGAATCTTTCTTCGCGTCGCCGCTCAGCTTCTCGACGAACGATTTGGTTCCGCTTTTGGCGATCGTTCCCAGATTTTTCTTCAGATCCTCTTTGCTCATACCGATACCGGTATCGGATACGGTCAGTGTCTTCTTCTCTTTGTCTATCCTGATATCGATACGCGGCTCATACTTGAGTTCTTTGAATTTATCGTCTGTCAGCGTGAGATAGTTGAGTTTGTCCAGCGCATCCGACGCATTGGAGATAAGTTCCCGCAGAAAAATCTCTTTGTTCGAGTAGAGTGAATGGATCATCAGATCCAGCAGTTGTGACACTTCTGTCTGATATTCAAATTTTGACATCTTGTTCCTCCTGATATCGCTATCTTTATAGCGTGTTTGATTCTTTTGGAGGAATTATAGCAGATAAAGTTTAAGTAAAGTTTAAATATTTAGTGCATAGACTCAAGTTTGTTTAGTTTCTTTTTCAAGTACATTTTGCATCTGTTGATGCAATTTGTCGTACCATGCGTTGTCGCTATCCGGATCTATCGCATCGAGATAGATGATTTTGACACTGCCGCCGTGCGCTGAGAAATTGACTGAATCGAGAATCGTACGCGTATTGACGATAACGATCGGCTGAACCTTCAGATGGAGTTTCTCGGCCAGAAACCGGGCACCGGACCTGAACGGAAGCAATCTCTTCCCATCCCCCCTCGTCCCCTCTGGAAACATGGCGATCACACGCCCCTCGTCGATACGCTTCTGTGCATCTTTGAGAAGTTTGAGCAGTGACTTTTTACTCTCACGGTCTACAATAATCATTTTGGGTACCGTCAGAATCTGTCCGAAAAAGGGAATTTTGGCGATCTCCTTCTTGGCTACCCAGGAGAGATTTTTCGGATAGGAGGCATCGACAACGATAATATCGAGCAGGCTCTGGTGATTCATCAGCACCAGTTTCGCATCCGGATCGGCCTCTCCGACAATCTGAAGTCTGTACCCCATCAGCAGGGACTGCAGTCTGGCCCACTTTTTTCTCAAAGACCACTGTTTTTTGGGAAAGAGTCGCATCATGATGATGACGACCGGCACCGTCAGCAGCAGCTCGAAGAGTACCCAGACGGCCCGTAACTTAGCGAATGGCTTCATTTTTGACCCATCCTATCTTCTGATTGGGAAGCAGTACTTTGGAGTATCGTTTCTTTTTGAGCAAGAGATCGACTTCGAGGGGCTTCGTTGTCCGAAAAAAGACGGTGGAATTGGAGATAGGCAAGATGCGAAGCGCGGTACCTGCCGGAAGTTCCCCCTTCCTGACAGGGATCTGCATGAAAGCGAGGGATACGATAAAGAGCGCTGCCGCGGCGAGTAAGAGATATTTTCTGTAGATGATGAAAAGGAGCACAAAAAGCAGTGCCATGCCGATCAGAAAGATGATCTTGTAGAGGTAATACTTGTTCTTCTGCGGATTGAGTTCCGTATGGGTACTGATCGTCGTATCGATCGGTTTGATCGCAAAAGAGACCACTTCATAACGCTTGCTGTGCGGATTGAAATATTTGAAGCGAAACTCTTTCCTGATATTGGGTATGACCGCGAAATAGTATATCTTTTGATCCTTATCCGAAATTTGCAGATCGTCGATCCCCTCCCTGGAAGCGTAGGGGATTTGAAAATCCTCCAGATTTCCGCCGGTTGCGTTGATCTCCATCACGACGATATTGGATTGTTCGTCATAGGGGCGTTCCTGATGGTTTTGCACCTGCAAATCATCGGCGATGACATGGCAAAAGAGTTCATCCTGCCGCAATGCCACGATCTTCGCCTCGAAAGGCTTCAGAATCTCACTCTGTATCGAACCGTCTGCTGTCTGATTGGTCACTTTGATATTGGGAAGTCTCGCATCTTTGTCTGTCAGCTTGAGTGTAAAGCTGTTTTCGTAACTGTTGGGTCCTGTCTGTTTCCATGGATTTTCCGGATTGAAAACACGATAGGCGTTGCCTTTGAGAAAAGTGGTTTCGATCGCAGTAACGTCGGTTTTGGGGATGATCGCTTTCACACCGACCTCAATGTGTTGGCCGATATAGATTTTTTCCGGCTTCGAGGTATAAGAGAGAAGAATATTTTTGACTTTGATAAAGGGATCGCTTTGCGGCTGCGGCACTGCTT
>JANTHT010000153.1 GCA_024762235.1 Sulfurospirillum sp. | reverse complement strand
ATCGCCTTGAAGTTGTCGAGGTTGATGAAAACCGTGATCATGTTCTGTCCCAGTCTCGCTGCTTTGTTGGTAGCGTTGTAGAGACGGTCGTAGAGGAGGTTTTTGTTGGGCAGGTCGGTGAGCGGATCGTAGTTGGCGAGATATTCGAGGCGGTCCTGAATGGAGCCGTTGGTCGATTTGTGCTCTCCCAGCAGCAGGAGTGCCCCTTTTTTGTCATCTTTGTCGGCGATAAGCGAGCGCTCCCAGTGGACGATGATCTTTTCGCCGTTTCTGCGGATCAGCGGAAAGTCGCTCTGCATCAGGATCTTTTTTGCGGCGAAACTCTTCTGGATCTGTGCAAGGGTCTTCTCTTTGTAGCTTTCGGGGAGGAAGAGTTCGACGAAATTGCGTCCGAGTACCTCCTCTTTTGAGTATCCCGTCAGTTTGGAGGCGAAGTGGTTGAAGTCGTTGATATAGCCGTTTTTGTCGAGCGATATGACGATCATCTCGGCATCCTCTTTGAGGGAGTTTTGCGTCTGTCGCAGGGTCTGCTCCAGATGTTTGGTGACCTTGATCGCTTTGGTATCGACCAGCAGCGCATAGTAGCGCTCGGATGTGAACATGGTGTTGGTGTAGAGGAGGATCGATTTGCCTTCGGCATTTCGGTACTCGATCTCTTCTCCATAGACGGCGCTTCTCTGGTTGAAGTCGGCGACGAAGTAGTCTGTGAGGTAATCGGGGACGATCAGCTCCTCGAGTTTCCTGCCGATCGCCTCCTCTTTGCTGTAGCCGAAGAGCTCCTGGCATGCGCCGTTCCACGCCACTACGGTACGCTCCAGATCGGTGCTGAAGTAGCCGATATGGGAGATATTTTCCAGAAAGAGCGCCTGATCACTTTGCGGTTGTTTCATATTTATTCCTCACGATGTAATCTATAAGTATATATCGGCATTTAAATTATATGGTTTATTATATATGCTAAGAAATTTTTAAAAACTGTTGGTTTTTAGTTTTTAAGCTTGTAGAGGAGGTACCCGAGATACTCATGCAGAGCATGGTAACTGAGTCGCAGCCCGGTGATGGAAGGAAGATACCAGAAGTGCTGCAGCGAAGATGCGAGGTAGTCGGTCGGTGCGGGGATCGCCTCGAGACGGGTGCGGTCGAAGAGGAGTTTGGCACGGGGCATGTGAAACGCGGAAGTGACGAGCAGGATTTTGGGGTGTGCGATCCCGGCATCATGAAGCAGCTTCTCGGTATAGCGGGCATTTTCGTAGGTATCGAGGCTTCTGTTTTCGTAGCGGACGGTCAGGTTGAGATCGAGCATGTTATTGAGTTCTTCGGTGACGACAGCCGCCACATCGGATTCATGCAGGCCGCCGCTGAAAATCAGGGGCAGGTGGTACTTTTTGGCGAGCATGGCACCGTACATGTAGCGTTTGAAGGCGCCGGGCATCAGCGGCAGGTTGGGTGCGCCCGGAGTATTCCCTCCACTGAGCACGACCACTGCGTCGACATCTGCGGGAACATGCTGCAGTGCGGGGTAGCGGTGTTCAAGCGGTGCGATCAGTTTCGTACCGACGTAAGTGGTGGAGAGGAGATAGAAGAGCAGGGCGGTGAAGAGAAAGGTTTTGCGAAAGCGTCTGGCAGTCAATGCTGCCGCCAGGAAGAGGAGTATGAAGAGTCCCGGCGGAAAGAGAAACGCTGCGAGCAGCTTTTTGAGGAAGAAGGTTACTGTAATCGTACCGCTCCGTTGCCTTTTTCAAGTTTCCCGATAACATAACCGTCGGAGTTTTCGAGGACATGGTCGACGTTGTCGGGGCTGACGACCAGCACCATGCCGACACCCATGTTGAAGGTCCGGTACATCTCATCTTCGTCGAGATGCGCTTTCATGAACGCGAAGATCGGCAGGAGGCGGATCTTCTCTCTGTCGACGACGGCACTTATGTCGTCAGGCAGGACGCGCGGCAGATTTTCGACGATGCCGCCGCCGGTGATGTGCGCCAGGGCGTTGATGTGCGCCTTGAGCGCTTTGAAGGTTTTGACATAGATGCGCGTGGGTGTGAGAAGGGTGTCGATCAGCTTCTCTCCGCCGATCTCGTCGTCAAATGCCATGCCAAGCTTTTCGAAAAAGAGTTTGCGCACCAGCGAGTAGCCGTTGGAGTGGATACCGGAGCTTGGCAGCGCTACCAGCAGATCTCCTTCACTGACGCGGGAGAGGCGGTCCATCTCCGACTTTTCGGCGACACCCACGGCGAATCCAGCCAGGTCGAAGTCCCCTTTGGCGTACATGCCCGGCATCTCCGCCGTCTCACCGCCGATGAGGGCGCACTCGCTCCGGCGGCACCCTTCGGCGATCCCCTTGACGACATCGGCCGCTTCGTCGGTCTTGAGTTCGGCTGTGGCGTAGTAGTCGAGGAAGAAGGAGGGGGTACCGAAGTTGCAGATGAGGTCGTTGACACACATCGCCACCAGGTCTATACCGACTGTATCGAACCTCTTCGCGTCGATCGCGAGTTTGAGCTTGGTGCCAACGCCGTCTGTCGCAGCCAGCATGACAGGCTCTTTGTAGCCTGCGGGCAGGGCATAGGCACCGGCAAAGGAGCCGATCCCGCCGATGACGTTGTCGTCGAAAGTCGATTTGACGAAAGGTTTGATCTTCTCTACAAATGCATTGCCCGCGTCGATGTCGACACCGGCATCTTTATAGCTGAGCTTTGCCACCTATTTTTCCCAGTCACAGGGCGGGAAGATCTTTTTCATCAGCCATGTAGAGGGGCAGAAGTTGGTGAAGGCCCAGACCAGCATCATGATGATGACGAAGATCTGCAGTACGACGGCCACCTGAAAATGGAAGCTCTCTTTGAGTCCCTGCTGGAAGTCATGCGCTCCCATCGCAAAAAAGTAGAGGATGATACCCAGCATCAGGGCGGTCAGAATTCGTTGCATTCTCGCTGCACACATGCGTGACTCCTTAAGATATGAGATAGTGGTAGTAATGTATTGAATCCTCTGAATAATTCACTTCTCTCAAACGGCTTCACGGTGGGGCCACAAAACTTCGTTTTGACCCTTCCGCTGCAGATGTTGTTCGAGCAGCAAATTATTCAGAGGATTCTGTCTATTTTATCGTATGCGTGCTGAAAAAGCCGCCAAATGCGGGCCTTGTCTAGCAGGCACCGCTTTCGGATGGCTCTTTTTGTGGCATGCGGGCCTGCCGGAGAAAGGTGACGACGTCATCGGGTTTGAGCGGTCTGGAGAAGTGGTACCCCTGTCCTGTACTGCAGCCCATTTCCAACAGCAGCGTCTCCTGCATCTGATCTTCGATCCCTTCGGCGACGGTCTCAAACCCGAGATTTTTGGCGAGGGTGACGATGGTCATGGCGATATTGCGGTCTTTGGGGTCGGTGCAGATGTCGTCGACGAACGATTTGTCGATCTTCAGCGTCGTGATCGGCAGCTTCTTGAGGTAGCTGAAGGAGGAGTATCCTGTCCCGAAGTCGTCGATGGCGATCTTGTAGCCGTTGTTGCGCAGCGACTGGAGGTTGTCGATGTTCCTGCCGATATCTTCCATGACGTAGGATTCCGTCACCTCCAGTTCGATCTGTGTCGGGTGGAGGCCTGTTTTGAAGCTGAGGGCGTTGAGGTTCCGGATGAAATCTTTCTGTCTGAACTGGATCGTGGAGACGTTGATCGCGATCTGCTTCAGATCGGGATCGATCTCTTTGAATCGGTGAAATGCACTGCATGCCTCTTCGAAGACAAAAAAGCCGATTTCATCGATCAAACCGATCTCTTCGGCGACAGGAATGAATTTGTCGGGCGGTACAAATCCCAGTTTTTCGTTTTCCCAGCGAATCAACGCTTCGAATCCGAGAGTTTTGCGCGTGTGCAGATCGTACTTGGGCTGGTAGACGAGATAGAGTTCGTTATTGTCGAGCGCTTTGCGCAGCTCCTGCTCGATCTCCAGCCTTTGATGGATCACGTCGGAGAGTTGCTGTGTGAAAGTGTGGGCGTTGTTGCGGCCGTTTTTCTTGGCTTTGTACATGGCGGTGTCGGCATGCTTCATCAGCTCTTCGAGTGTCGTACCGTCTCTGGGGTAGAGCGAGATACCGATACTCGTGGTGATGTTCAGTTTGTGCTGTTCTATCTCGAAAGGCGCATGCATGGCGTGCAGGATACGCTCTGCAACCTTCAGGGCGTCCGCTTCGCGCGCTATCTTCAGCACTGCGACAAATTCGTCCCCGCCGATGCGTGCGATGAAGTCTTCCCTGGAGAGTTCATGCTGCAATCTTTGGGCAAAGAGTTGCAGGAGGATATCGCCGGTATGGTGGCCCAG
>JANTHT010000152.1 GCA_024762235.1 Sulfurospirillum sp. | reverse complement strand
CTCCAGATGGTAATCGTCAGGATCGAGTCCTTCGTTTGCAGATCGTTTGATCGCGGAGAGCATATCGACGACGGAGAGATCGGGTTCGTTAAATGCGTTGAACCAGAAGGTCCGGTAATCTCTCTCTGCATAAAACTTCTCGACGAGCGCTTTGAACAAGAGCCCATCGCCGTCGATACTGTAAGAGCCGTAGCTCTGCCCCAGCAACAATCCCTGCATATAACTCTCTTTGGCGGCATGAGAGGTATCGATCTTCTCCATAGAATCGACCCAGTTCGGTTCTCCGGCATCCAGCTTTAGCATCAGAATGGAGAACAGAACCAGTACAAAAACGCTTTTTTTCATAATTCAGATATCTTAGATTTTTTATTTTATATTAATTTAATTGAAACCGCATTTTAGTTAAATAATTGTAAAAATGTGCTGATTTTACTCTTGACATGCAGCGATCGCCACACCTTCACGCACTCCGTCGTCTATCACGATGATCTCATCATATCCGAAACTTCTCACAATCTCCATCAAAAGCTTCACTCCCGCGATGATCAGATCGTCCCGTCCCACACCGACCCAGCGGGTGCGTTCTGCAGGATCCAGCGCCAGCAAACGCTCCAGCGCTTCCTGCATCGCGCCCAGTGTCAGGCGATAGCCGTTGATCTTACGATAATCGTAATGGGCATAATCGATACCCTGTAAAAATGCCGCGATTGTCGTCGGTGTACCGGAAGATCCCACAAAACAGGAGGGTTTTTCATCCAGCGCAGCGGCAAACATAACGATAGACTGACACTCCTGACGGATCCCCTCTTCGATCTCTTCCATACCGTATTTCTCCACAAGTGTCACGATGCCGACCGGAAAACTCTTTGTGATAATTTGTTCACCCTTTTTGACCACCACTTCACTCGATCCGCCCCCCAGATCAAGAAGCAGATAACTGTCTCTCTCCAGGCCCAGCTTCTCCAGCCTGTTCTCCACACCGAGCCGTGTAAACTCCGCTTCACGCTCACCCGCGATGATTTGAAACCGAATGCCCGTCTCCTCCTCGATTTTCCGGGCAACCTCCAGACCGTTTTTCGCCTGCCGCAGCGCCGCTGTCGTCACTGCATGATACCCCTGCGAAAAATCAAACACTTTTTTACACGCCTTGATCGCATCGATCACCCTCCGCACTGCCGCGTCACTGATATTACCATCCGTTTTGATCCCCTCGGCACTCTTGACGATCTTCTCGAACTCACGCACCCTTTCAAGGGTTTGGCAGTCGAGTTCCACGGCTCTGAGTGTATTTGATCCCAAATCACATGCAATCATGTTATAATTTCCCCCTGATATTTTAAATATAGCGATAATTGAGTATAAATCACGGATACTGTTGTAAAAAACACTACACCAAAACGGATATCAATATAAAAGGTTAGCGAAATGTTACTTGGAGTCAATATAGACCATATAGCCGTCCTCAGAGAAGCCCGCAAAATCAACGATCCCGACCCCCTTCAGGCCGTCTATATCGCCCAACTCGCCGGTGCCGATCAGATCACGATACACCTCAGGGAAGACCGCCGCCATATCCATGACGAGGATGTACGCCGCATCATCGAAAATGCACCCCTCCCGGTAAATCTCGAATGCTCCGTAAATCCCGATATCGTCGAAATCGTCGCCGAACTCCGCCCACACCGTGCTACATTTGTACCCGAAAAGCGTGAAGAGGTGACGACAGAAGGCGGACTCAATATGGATGACCCCAACTTCTCCAATCTCGACAAAGCGCTGCACTACCTCAAAGCCAGAGAGATCGAGATCTCTCTCTTCGTAGATCCGACCAAAGAAGCGGTACGCGCTGCCAAAACACTCGGTGCAGAGTGGATCGAACTCCATACCGGTCACTATGCCAACATCTACGCCATGCTCTACGCCAACCTCTCCAAAACGCACCACTCGATCCCCGAACTTGAGATCGAACGCACTAAACTCAAAAAGATGCTGGATAAAGCGGTCACCGATCTCGAGGATGCCACGGAATATGCTCAGGAGTTCGGACTCCATGTCGCTGCGGGCCATGGTTTGAATTACCAAAACGTTCATGTGGTACGCGCCATACACGGCATACGCGAACTCAATATCGGACAGAGTATTGTCGCGCGCAGTGTTTTCACCGGACTTGACCAGGCTATCCGCGAGATGAAGGCCCTCATCGCATGAAAATCGCCATCAGCATCGGAGACCTGAACGGCATCGGTATCGAAATCGCACTGCGTGCACATGCGACAGTCAGGGAGTTGTGTCATCCACGCTACATGATCGAACCGGAGATGCTCCAGCGTGCCGCCACGCTACTTGGCCTTCCCATTCCCGAGGATTTCGAAACAGTCGATAAGATTGCCGACCCTTTCGAGATTGTTCCCGGTAAAATAGATGCCCGAAGCGGCGCATATGCATGGGCCTCCTTTCTGCAGGCCGTCGAACAGGCCCGATCGGGAAAAGCCGATGCGATCACGACACTGCCGATTCACAAAAAGGCATGGCAACTCGCCGGAGTACCGCACAAAGGCCATACAGATGCTCTCGCCTCTCTTTTCGGGCAGGAAGCGATCATGATGATCGGTTGTCAAAAACTCTTCACAGCGCTCTATACCCATCACATCCCGCTACGTGAAGTGCCTTCACAGATCGACACAAAAAGAGTGAGCGACTTTCTGATCGCTCTCTATGAAGAGATCAAAGAGGAGAAGATCGGCGTACTGGGGCTCAATCCACATGCGGGAGATCATGGAGTACTGGGCAACGAAGAACAGATGATTGAAGCTGCTATTGAAATCGCAAATGCGCATCTTCTCGATGAGATTTTCGTCGGTCCACTCGTACCGGATACCGCCTTTACACCCCGCATGCGTGAGCATATACACTACTATGTCTGTATGTATCATGATCAGGGGCTCATACCTGCCAAAACACTCTACTTCGAAGAGGCGATCAACGTCTCGCTCGGACTGCCGATTATCCGTACCTCGGTCGATCATGGCACCGCTTTCGACAAAGCCTATAAAGGGGCAGAAATATCTCTGCACAGCTATATAAACGCGGTCACAGAAGCTGTTCGACTGGCGACAAAAAAGAGACATTTTCGGATATGAGACACTAACTGAAAAATCTCTCATACTGCCGCCTGATCGGCCACATCTGCGCAGATGCCTAATACAATTTTTTAATCTCTTCTAAAACAATTTTAGTTATTATAATAAAAATTTATCGTATCAAGGAGAACAACATGAATCTACCCGCTTTTGACATACCCATACCGCCACTCGGCTTCGATATTCCGGTGCTGATGCACCCGCCTGTCGTGCACTTCGCAATCGTTTTACCGATTGTTATACTGCTGCTTGAACTGATCAATCTGATCATGAAGCGACGCGGTCTCACTATCACAGCGATTACATTTTTCATCTTCCTGATGCTGATCTACGCTGCTGCCTACATCACAGGAAAAACAGATGGCAGCGAAGCCTACGATATGCTCACCAGGGCAGGACAAGCTGATCTCAAAGCACATAAACTGATCGGAACCTATCTCATGCTCGGTACAGTCGTACTCTTTTTTCTCAAACTCTTTTCCATGGCGCTTCGCGCATGGTGGATGAAGCTACTCTACATGCTGGCACTCATCGGTTTTGTCGCTGCAGTCTTCTACCAGGGCAAAGAGGGTGGCGAACTGGTCTACAAGTATGGTGCCAACAATGAGCAAGTGATGGAACTGAGCAATCAGATAGACGATCTCAACGACGAACTCGAGGAACTCAAAGAGGAGTCCGGAAAATCAGACGAAGCGACGGAGAGTACTGAGGAGGAGGAAGCACCTGCCGCCGCTCCGGCGCCTGAAAAACCTGAGAAAGCGGAACCTGAAGTGAAAAAACCAGCCAATGAGGAAGAGCCGCCTGCAACGGAAGCGTCAACAGAATCCAAAGAGGAGACTGCACCACCGGCAACAGAAAGCACAGAGAGCCCTGCTGCAGAAACAGAAAAAAGCGAAACAACAGCTCCTGCGACAGAGAGCTCCAAAGAGGAGAGCAATACTTCCTCCGCTACTGAAGCGGTAAAAGAGAAGGTTCAGGAGGCAGCACAGAATGCTGCAGATACGGTCAATGAAGCGACACAGGATGTTAAAGATGCCGCTGGAAATGCTGTCGATAAAGCCAAAGAGATGATCAGCGGCCAGACAGAATAACAAAACTTCTCCGCCGGTATCTTACCGGTGGATTTATCTGCATAGATTCTGCCACTTTTATTACATCAAACTACATCCACCCCGTCACCACCCACAATCTCAGCAGGTAACCTGGGCACAGAGAGACCACCATCGACTT
>JANTHT010000151.1 GCA_024762235.1 Sulfurospirillum sp. | reverse complement strand
ATCCTCTACTGCATTGCAAAGCTGTATCATGCGAAATAGTTTCTTCAGACTCTATCTGACATTGCTGGCACTCTATATTGTGGAGATCTTTTTGACAGGCTACACGATCGTATTGCAGGATAGCGCCATTGTGGCGCATTTTTCACAATACAGTGCCACGCGTTTTGTTGAGATGCTTTTTTTTCACTTCTTCGGGGTTTCGATCCTGCTCTACATCGTATTGCATCTTCTTACCGTGACGGGGCACGCATCTGTTGGCAAAAGATATACTTTACCACTTTTTGCTGCATGCTACACCTCCTATCTGCTCTGGTATCTCTTCTCTTTCCCGCTTTTGAAGCTGCTCGCTTCGATGACGCTTTCCCTGCTACTGCTTTATCTCGCTATTTATCTCTATGGTGCGGTTCCCCGTCAAAAGAGGGATACGCCTTCGTAAAAGTCACATCGTAAGGCCCGGTGTCGTAAGCGAGTTTTTTGTCGGAAGTCAGGAGTATATAGTGCAACTTCTCTTTACGCAGAAAAGCGAGTCCCTTCTCCAGCCCCATCGCGACAATGGCCGTCGCCATGGCATCGTAGAAACTGTTTGGCCGGGCTCCGAAAAGTGTCAGAGAGATGATACGGCGCTGCGGCTTCTGCGTATGGGGATTGATGATATGGTTATGTTTCATCGTTTTAATGTAGCGTCTGTATATTCCGCTTGTGGAGATACCGAACGCTTCGCCGTCACTCTTTATGGCGGCCATGTTTCCGCCGAAAGGGTCTTCGACCTGAATGGTTGCCGGGCCGATCATCCTGATGTCGCCGCTGAGTGCAACAAGCGCCTTGCGTACACCATTTGTTTTGAAATAGGCCATGACTTTATCGACGGCATATCCCTTTGCGATACCTCCGAAGTCCAGTTTGACCCCTTTGAGCCTGATATATCCCTTTTCCCTCACAACTGCGTTGAAATCGACAGATTGTTTCTCTATTTTTTTGGGGAGTTCCTCGCACATGCCGAAGCGGTAGAGATCTTTGGTGACTTTGCCGATGGCGACATTGAAATAGCCATCGCTTTGCCTGTAGATGGTCTGAGACAGAGTTAGTATCTCATCGAGATAACGATCGGGCCTGACGCTCTCGCCTCTGTTGAGTCTGGAGACGGGAGAAGTGTCATCAAAGGTGGAAAGCGATTTCTCGATCTCCCTGATAATCGAAAACCCCTGCTGGATATACCGTTTGTCCCGGAGATCGGTTTGAATCGTCACATAGGTTCCCATCAGCATGGCGGTGCGTTCAAACGCAAAGAGGTTCAGGGAAAAGAGGAGGATATAGCCAACAACCGATCGCATGTTGTGATTTTAGCATGAAGCCGCATATAAGTGGCAGACAGCATATATGTCCGATTTGGAGGAGATCCCCATAAGATGCTATCCAACAAGAGTTTGGTATAATCGCGTCAAAAAAAGAAAGGGTATCTATGGGAAGAGCGTTTGAATACCGACGGGCTGCCAAGGAGAAGAGATGGGACAAAATGTCCAAAGTCTTTCCACGACTGGCCAAATCGATCACGATTGCGGCGAAAGAGGGCGGGCCGGATCCGGAGATGAACCCCAAACTGCGTGCGGCGATCCAGACAGCCAAAGCGCAGAACCTTCCAAAAGAGAACATCGAGCGTGCGATACAGCGTGCGACCGGTAAAGATGCCGATCAGATCCAGGAAGTGCACTACGAGGGAAGAGGACCGCATGGTGCGATGATCATCGTCGAGTGTGCGACCGACAACAACACGCGTACCGTTGCCAATATCAAATCCTACTTCAACAAGCTCGGCGGCGAACCGCTCAATAAAGGGGCGCTTGACTTTATGTTTACGAGAAAAACGGTGATCGAGTTTACCAAAACCGACGAGATGGATCTGGACGAGATCGAGCTTGAGTTGATCGACGCAGGTTTGGAAGAGATGGAGGTCGAGGGTGACAAAGTGACACTCTACGCACCATTTACCAGTTTTGGTGCACTCAACAAAGCGGTCGAAGAGCTGGGTATCTCACCCGACAAGACGACAGTGCAGTATATCCCCAACACCACCATCGAACTCACGGAAGAGCAGATGGAAGATGTCGACAAGTTGATCGACCGCATCGAAGAGGACGACGACGTTCAGGCGGTGTATACCAATATAGGTTAGGAATTTCCGATATAGTATGGGAAAGGGCAGGTGTTGTAGCTAAAAGCCTGCTGCAGAAGAGCGTTTTTACGCTCTTTGTCTTCTCCTCTGCGGTCTTTGGCCGCCTCTTCGCTGCCCTCTGGCGGGCGCTTTTTCAGCTTTGATCGTCGGATCGGGTTTGAAGCCTTCCACGATGGTGCGGGGAAGCTTGCGTTTGATCAGTTTCTCGATATTTTTGAGCAGATCCGCTTCGTCGATACTGACCAGGGAGGCTGCTTCACCTTCATGCCCCGCCCTTCCGGTTCTTCCGATACGATGGACATAATCCTCGGGAACGTTCGGTAATTCGAAATTGACCACATGGGGCAGCTGATCGATGTCGATACCGCGTGCAGCGATATCTGTGGCGACCAGTACGCGTACGGCCCCGCTTTTGAAATCCGCGAGTGCTTTGGTACGTGCTCCCTGACTCTTGTTGCCGTGGATGGCGGCAGCGTGGATGTTTTGTTTGTTGAGCTGTTCGCTCAGTTTGTTGGCACCGTGTTTGGTACGGGTAAAGATCAGCACCTGTTTCCAGTCATTGCTTTTGATGAGGTGTATGATCAATTCGCGTTTGCGACTCTTGTCTACGGGGTAGATCATCTGCTCGACCTGCTCGCTGGCACTGTTTTGTCTGGCCACTTCGATGAGTGCAGGATGGTGCAGCAATCCGTCGGAGAGTTTTTTGATCTCTTTGGAAAAGGTGGCTGAAAAGAGCAGGTTCTGGCGTTTTTTTGGCAGCAGCGCGAGGATCTTTTTGATATCGTGGATAAATCCCATATCGAGCATGCGATCGGCTTCATCGAGGATGAGGGTTTCTACATGTGAGAGATCGAGTGCCTTCTGGCCAACCAGGTCCAGCAGTCTTCCCGGTGTCGCGATGACGATGTCTACGCCTTTTTTGAGGATATTCTTCTGCGGGTTGATGCCTACACCGCCAAAGATCACGGTCGAAGTGAAGGGCAGATATTTGCCGTAGGTACGGACACTTTCACCGACCTGTGCCGCGAGTTCGCGTGTAGGGGTAAGGATGAGTGCGCGGACGCGTTTTTTTCCTTTGGGCGGTTTTTGTTGTGAAAGCAGTTCCAGCAGAGGGAGGGTAAAGCCTGCGGTTTTACCGGTACCGGTTTGTGCACCGGCGAGAAGATCCCGTTTTTCCAAAACGACAGGAATCGCCTGTTTTTGGATGGGTGTAGGCTCTGTATAGCCCGACTCTTGTACGGCTTTTAAAATGGGTGCCGAAAGGCCCAGTGTTGTAAATGACATATATTTCCTTAAATGATAACGCGCATTGTATCGTAATATTTTCAGATTCGTGCATGTTATGGGAAATTATCTCTTCAAATAACGGCATATGGTATCGTCCACCCAGTAGGAAGCGCCGTTTTGTATAAATCCGACATGCCCACCGTGTCTACTGACACAGAGCTTTATAGAGGGGGAGAGTTCTTCTGTCAATGGCAACACTTCGGGTGTCATGAAGGGGTCGTCTTCGGCGTGGAGGATCAGGGTGTCGGTGGTGATGGATTTGAGATACTGTTTCGCGCTTGACTTTCGGTAATAAGTCGTGGCATCTTTGAAACCGTGGATGGGTGCGGTGTAGGCGTCGTCGAATTCCCGGAAAGTTTTGAGTTTTTTGACGTCCTTTTCTGCAAGACCGATCTGTGCATGCATGTCGAAGCGACGATACTTGAGCAACAGATCGGCTTTGAGTTGAGATAAGAGGTGGTATTGATATAGTCTGGAAAAGCCTTTTTCCATCCGTCTGGCGCAGATATCCAATTGCATGGGGGCGGAGACTGCGACTGCTTTTTGGAGCAGTGCAGCATCGCCCCATTCGCCCAGAAGTTTGAGTAGCATGTTGCCTCCCAGTGAGTACCCTGCGGCGTAGAGGGGATTTTTCGGAAAGTGTGTGTGCAGATGTGTCAGCCAGGCCCGGGCATCGGCAGTGTCTCCACTGTGGTAGGAGCGGGGGAGGTTGTTGGGTTTGCCGCTACAGCCCCGAAAGTGCATCAGGACGACACCAAAACCTTTTTCTCCCAGTCGCTGCATGATACGCTGGATATAGTGGGAGCGCCAGGAGCCTGCCAGTCCATGAAAGAGGGTGACGATGGGCGTGTCGTCAGAGCGAGGTTTTTGATACCAGTAGCACTCTACAAAATCTCCATCACTGAGCGTAAATGTCT
>JANTHT010000150.1 GCA_024762235.1 Sulfurospirillum sp. | reverse complement strand
TAAACATGGTATCCGTTCACCTTTTTTATAAATGAAAGCCGGATGATAGACCGGCTGCATAATCCGAAATGACAACACTTCCCATATCATGCAATAATTTTTATAAATATTGTGTTAACATTAAGTATGTTAACTAAAGTATTAATTTCAATATTTTTTATTTTCACAAATATTTTATCTGCAGACTTACTCAAAGAGAACTTCATCACCTTCGATCTGAACGGTACGGTTCCCAAAGCGGTGGTGGACTTCGAGTCGGACAATCTCGAGAAGTTCATGAAGCTCGATGACAACGGCAACGGTATCGTCTCATGGAAAGAGATCAAGGCACACAAAAAAGAGATTGAGCGTTTTGTACTCTCGCATGTCGACATACGTTTTGACGGCAGGGAGTGCGGGAAGCGGGTGGATAGATTTGAGGTCTATCGACGGGTGCATCAGTCCTATATCAAGCTCTATCTGGCGCTTTCGTGCAAACTTCCGCACGATGTGATCGATCTGAAGTACGATCTCTTTTTCGATGTGGACAAAGATCAGAAAGCCTTTGTCAAGATCAGGGACGACAACATGTCGAAGCCGGTGATCTTGAGTGACCGAAAAGTCGAAGTGGCCCTGAAGATGCAGCAGCAGACATCGCTTATGCGTGCGTTCAAAAACTTTCTGGTGGAGGGGATCTGGCATATCTGGATCGGGTATGACCATATCCTCTTTCTGCTCATGTTGCTGGTGCCGTCGGTCTACTATTATCGTGACGGGAAGCCACTGCCGAGGCAGAGTTTCAAAGATGTGCTGATCGAGGTGCTGAAAGTGGTGACCGGGTTCAGTGTCGCCCACTCGATCACGCTGGGACTGAGTGTGGGAGATGTGGTGCGTCTCAACAGTCAGTTCGTGGAAGTGGCGATCGCCCTTTCGGTGCTTTTCACGGCGGTGAACAACATCTATCCGATGATCACCCGGCACGCGTGGATCATGGCGTTCACGTTCGGGTTGATCCACGGTTTCGGATTTGCCAATGTCCTGCATGATCTGATCATCAAAAACAGCCGCGATTTTCTGGCGATGCTTTTCGGGTTCAATCTCGGTGTCGAGATCGGGCAGCTGGCAATCGTGGCGGCGGTGCTGCCACTGCTCTATCTGCTGCAAAAACGCCACGCTTTCTACAGACGATTTATATTATACGGTTTTTCGGCGGTGACTGCGCTAATCGCCGCTCTCTGGGCAGTGGAACGGGCGTTCAATCTCTCTATTTTGCTTTTTTAGGAGCGGGACAGGGGTCCCAGTAGTTGTTGGTGATGAGCAGTTGGCTGAGGAGGTTGACGCTGTCTTCGAAGTAGTTTTCATGGCGCTTTTTGATACTTTCATAGAGGGCGTCGAGATACTCCTGCAGGTAGGCGTCCGTTTTGGCCGCGACGCCAAACGGTGCGACAAAGACCGCCGAAAAGTAGTCACCGATCGGTGTGCCATCCAGCCGATAGCCCGATTTGATCTTTGCAGGATCTTTTTGGGATGCATGCCAGATCCAGTAGAGCATCTTCTGTACGATAGCAACGGAGCGGTGGTCACGGTTGAGCAGGGCATCGGCACCTATGCGCCAGGGAACACGGCATGCGTTGTAGTAGTAACTGTCGTCCTGACTCTCCAGAAAGTGGCGCGGAGTGGGAAAGAAGTGCTTTTTCTTCTTGTCGTAGTAGAGAAAATCGCTCACAAGGGCTGTCTTGTTACCCGGGAGATTCTGGATATCTTCGGTCGCTTTCTGGCACGCATCGACGACCTGCAGCCACCGTTTGTCTCCGGTAGCCCGGTAAAAGGTACGAAAGTGACTCAGCATGAAGTCGGAACTGCGCGTAGTATACTGGTTATATTTTTTACCGTTTGGATCGACCCAGTCACCAAGCAGCGGGAGGTGGCTCTCTTTGCCGATGGTGCAGCGCATGATGGCGTCGATGATGCGCAGCGCCTCTCTTTTGTAGTTGATGAGGCCGTCGCTGCCCCACTGTTTGTCCGCCACGAGCAGAGCGTAGGCGATGTCTGCATCCCCGTCAAACGCACTGTCTCCGTGTCCCGGTTTTTTCTCTGGTATCTCCCAGCTCATCAGATCTTTGCAGATGCTGCTCGGATAGAGTCTGGAGAAGATATAGAGTCCGTCGAAGATGGCTTTGGCCTCTTTGTCCGCACCGGCCATATAGGCCGTGATCAGCATGCCGTACCCCTGTGACTCGGAGGTGGTGCGGGTTTTCTCCTTTTTATCCATCGCGACGCGGAAGCGTTTTCCTTCCTGTACGAGATAGCTCTTTTTCCAGATCCGGTAGTAGTCGTAGAGGTTTTTGTCGAGTTCGCTCTGACTGTAGGCGGATGGAGAGACAGACCCGGGGTAGAAGTTGTGTGCGGGAAAAGGATGGGCGGCTTTCGGTACTGTTCTGCCGGCTCCCCATGCTGTCGCTGTCCATGTCAAAAAGAGCAAAATGAGAAAGCGTGGGTACTCTTTCATTGCGCCTGCTGATCCATGGTGAAATAGACTTTGAGCGTTGTGTGGGGAGGTACGCTTTTGAGCGTGAGGAGATCCTGCTTTTTGTTGAGCAGCGCGGTGACATGCGGTGCATCCACACCACCTTTGACGATTTTCAGATGTGGTGACTTGAAGAGTTTGATATGCCAGTTTGTAACGGGTACGTCGTTGTCGTTGCTGAGCGTGAGGATGAGGCGTTTATCCCGGATTTGTGCACTCTCATGGAGTCTGTTGCGCAGCATGACGCGCTTGTAGAGTCCTTCACCCGAAAGCGGTTTGAGCTCGGGGTGTTCTTTCAGATAGTGGAAAAACTTGCGCATGATGTTGATGTTGGTGCCGTAACTGAAGAGGTGTGTATGCACACTCAGTGTATAGATGGCGTTGAGCTTGTTGACGAAGTTGGCCTCTTCGATCATCTGGTCGACGATCTGCTGCTGGCTCCAGTCGAGATTGACGAGGTAGCTGTAGTCGTCTGTACCGTGTCTGGGGATATAGAGCAGATGCGGATATCTCTTGTCGGCTTTTGGATAGAGAAACTCTTCGGTCGCACCCAGAACATAGAGAAACCCGCCTTCATCGAGGTATCTCTTCATCAGATCGTTGAGCTCTTCACGCGGAGGTCTGAAGCCGCGGATCGGTTTGGGGGCGTATTTGTCGAGGATCTCTTTGGAGCCTGCGGTCTCCTTCTTGACAAAGGCGGCATCTTTACCCACGATCTTCTGGTGGGTGGTGCTGTGTGACGCGAACTCGACATAGGGATTCTTCGCGATGCGCTGCATCATGGCGCGGTGCTCCGGTTTGTCGGCGAGGCTGGCGACGATGAATGCCGTCACCGGGATCTGAAACTCCTGCGCAAGGTCGGCGAAACGCTGGAAGTTGGTGAACTTATACTCCGTATCTTCGGAGATGAAGATACCCCCTTGACGGTCGAGGAACGGATAACTGAGGGCGACGACGGGCTGATCGAGGTAATCGATGATGCCTGCCATCAGCTTTTTGAACGCCTCTTTCTGCTCGTTGTTGTCATAGAACGAGTAGGAGGGGAAAGAGAGGTACGCCCATCTCCCTTTGCCGTAGTAGCCGTGCCACCCCAGACCCGCCTCTTCGGGTTTGAGACTCTCCTGCCATCTGTTTGAGACAGGCGGTGTCGCCTGTGAAAAGGAGGTGGCGTAGAGGTCGGGTGCCTGGTGCTTGTCATGCAGGTAGAAAGGGACTTTATCGTAGAGGATGACTGTCAGTGATTCACCGTTGCCAAGATAGGTGGCGAACGGTGAGAGCATCTTCAGTGTGGCGAACATGCTGGTATCTTCCCCTTTGAAAGAGAGAAATCCGCGCTTTGGATTGAGGGTGAGTCCTGTGATCTCACGGATGAAACGATCCCCGAGGTATGTCCCTTTGGCATCGCTGTAGCCTGTGGTGAAGTTGAAAAAGAGGCTGCCTCCGTTTCGGACGAAGGTTTTGATCGCCTCTTTGGTTGTGTCGCTCAGTGCGGGGGCATCGACTGCCATCAGGATCGCTTCTTCGGGAAGCGTGGCGACTTTGGAGGCGGGGATGATCTTGGTTTTGTATCCGATGCTCTCCAGAAATCGTGCGAAGCGTTTGAGTTTGTCGGCGTACGCTTCGGCGGAAGCGCCGTTTTTGGCGTAGAGAAGCGCCGAGTTTTTCGAACTGAGAAGATAGAGCGTTTTGTGTGCAGGTGTGGTCACGACAAAGCCGTTGTGCGCAGGGAGAGGGTCGTTGCTCTGTATCTTGTACATGATCGCGATCATCAGTGCAAAAAGCGCAAGGATCGAGAGTACCAGTTTGCCGGCATAGCTGTCCGTTTTCCGGGCGTGAAGTGCAAGGCTCATAACAGCATCTCCTTCTCTTCGAAAAAGAGGTATTGCATTTTTTTCGCTTCACTCTCTTCGATCTGTTTTGATCTCTCCTCTTTGGCTCTG
>JANTHT010000149.1 GCA_024762235.1 Sulfurospirillum sp. | reverse complement strand
GAAACTCTACACGCAGGAAGAGATGCAGGCGATCGTCACGATGCTGATGGAGCAGATGCAAAAAGTGAAGCCCGAAGCCGCTGTCGACACAGAGACGGTACACCCGACAACGCATACAACGACAGACTCCGGCACACCTCGCGGCGATACGCCGCCTGCCGATACCCTGGCGGATCAGTTGGCGGATGCCGGCAGTGCGGAGCTGGAGCATGAAGATACGGCTTCGATGCACATGCTCGACCCCAAACGCTACGCCTCCGCAAAAGCGACACAAAAAACCGATGCCGACACGTACAACAAAGTGGTCGTCAAAAAGCGAAAAAACAGTTATGACGATCTCGCAAACCTCTCCCGGGAGATCGGCGGTATCGTCGATACGATGCAGAAAAAAGCCAAATCCAACTACACCGCATCGATCAAAAAAGAGGTCAAAACGCGTAGTCGGGAGATGCGTGTGATCATCGTTCGCAAAGGAGACACCCTCTCCAAAATCGCTTTGCGCGCCTATGGTTCGGCTATGGCTTACGATACGATCCTGCAAGCCAATCCCGACTTGATCAAAAATCCAAACCACATCTATGTCGGACAACGCCTGCGTGTACCGCTTGCAAAAAAATAATATTTTAAAAAGAGGAGGCACATACTATGCCACAGCTGGAGAAAGCGCGTTACAGATTGCTGACGCGTAGCAATTTCGACGGTATCGTCAGTGCGGTACTGCTTAAAAAAGCCGGTCTCATCGACGAGATACACTATCTGCATCCACAGGAGATAGAGAGGGGGGATATCCGCGTAACTCCCCACGATATCGTCACCAACCTCCCCTATACAGAGGGAGCGCATATGGTATTCGATTATATGCTCAGAGAACCGCGTATGCGGCTGAACCGCCACCATGCGCTCTTTACGGATGCCGGGTCGGTTTCGGAAGTGATTTACGACTACTATGGCGGTGCACCCTTTTTCGGAAGTGGTGCCGCCATCCTCGTCGATGCCGCGAGCAGAGCCAAAGAGGCGCGATTTACCAAAGAAGATGTGGTCAATCCGCAGGGTTGGAACCAGGTGATCTTCATGAGCGACCCCAGAAGCCACCTGGGGCGGCACAAAACGTTTCGCATCTCCAACTACGCTTTGATGCAAAAACTCCCCGACCTCTGCATGGAAGCGGATATCGAAACGGTACTGAACGATCCCGACGTCAGGGAGCGCGTCGATCTCTGTCGCACCTCGCGCGATGCCCATATCGCGCAGCTCAGGCGCACCACCCGTCTCGAAGAGGCGCTCGCAGTCGTCGATCTGCGGGAAGAGACGGAGATCGTGCCGGGGAACCGTTTCATGCTCTATACCCTGTTTCCGGAAGTCGGGATATCGATACATCTTCTGCCGGCAAAAGCGGAAGGAGACGTCACCATCGCACTGGGTAAATCGATCTTCAACCGCCGCGATCCGATCGATCTTTCCGAAATCGCGCACTCTTTCGGCGGCGGCGGAAATCAAAATGCCGCAACATGTCAGGTTGCTGTACAACAAGTGGACAGAGTCGTACGCGAAATCAAAAAAAGTGTCGAACAAAAAAGTGTGAAAGCGGAAGCCCTGCATGCGTAACAGGATGATGGTCACGATCAGTGACATCCACGGTTCCAGACAGTATACGATGCACCAGCTCGTACGCAAGTTGCTGCTGTGGATTGCCGTCGCGATCGTGCTGATCATCGCTGCAGGTGCGATCTTCATCAAACTCCTCTCCGCAAAAGTCGATGATCTTGACAAAAAAACCAGAGAGTATCAGGCGGTGCAGCAGCTCCTTGTCGCGCAAAACAGCAAACTGCTGGAGAGCAAAAAGAGACTCGAAGAGAAGATCGCACACAAAGGGGACGAGCTGGAGCTGATGAACGAACAGCTCACACAGATAGAGAAGATCATCGGTCTCAAACCCGACATCGGCGACGCGTTCGATGCGCGTCTGGAAAAGGCACGTCGCAAAAGTGTAGAGGATCTGCAAAAAGCGAGACTTACCGTCGCCGAACTCTCTCTGCTCAACCGCAGTATCCCGACAGGCATGCCGCTGAAACATTATGACCGTATCTCCGACAAATTCGGATATCGCATGCATCCGGTGCTGCATGAGCGACGTTTTCATTTCGGAACCGATTTTGCCGCAGCTGTCGGTACGCCAGTCTATGCACCTGCCGACGGTGTCGTCGAGTATGCCAAACGGAAAAAAGGGTATGGAAACTTTCTGTTGATCAACCACCCCTTCGGTTTCAAAACCGCTTACGGACACCTCAGCCGCTTTGCCGTCAGAGAGGGTGACTATGTCCGAAAAGGGGATCTGATCGCCTATGTTGGCAATACGGGCAGAAGCACTGGACCGCATCTCCACTACGAAGTACGCTACCTCTACAGATGGCTCGACCCGATGCATTTCGTCAAATGGTCACATCGCAACTATAAAAAGATCATGCTCCAGGAAAGCCTGATCCACTGGAGCGCACTGCTCAATCTGCTGCAGACCCGATACCGTCTGACCCAATCCGAGTGAGCGGGGATCAATCCCCCTCCACCACCTCTTCAAAGAAGTCAACGATCTCGTTTCGGTCGATTTTGTGGTGCGCCCCTTTGTAGAGGTTCTCTTCCAGTTTATGCAGCACCTCTTCCATGAACGGCCCCTCTTTCGCGTAGGGCAAGAGGAGATTGTAGAGCTCTTTGTCACTTTTGGCTTTTCGGATCAGCTTCGTGACCGGTGCCGGCGCTTTCTGAGCACCTTTTGGCCGGATCATGAGTGCCGCATAGGTGGCGACAGCACCCAGTAACAGGCCGGCAAGCAGATAGAGCCAGGGGGAGATACCACCGGCGGGAGCGCTTTGCGCCACATTTTTGGAAACTTCGGGTCCTTTGGAAGCCTCCTCTATCTCTTTGGTCAACGCTTTGGAAGCGACCATTTTGGGTGCCGATACCGCCCCTTTGGCGCCACCTTTCACCTTCACAGAGATCGGATCGGTTTTTATTGTTACCTTCTTCTGCGCGACTTTGTCGAAGTAGGTAAATGTGACCGGGGGAATCGTATAGTCATGATCGGCGACGATCGCGATCTTCTGCCTGAAGGTACCGACATATTTGCCGTTTCTGAGTCCCGTCTCGATCTTCGGTTCATCCGCGTAGACCACTGCATCGGGGATATCGAGGTCAAATTTTTTGATATCGTCGACATTCCCCTCCCCTTCGATCGTGATCGTCAGGTTGACCGGTTTGCCGGCCGACACTGCATGCTTGTCGACATCGGCTTTGATCGTGAAGTGGCCGAAAACTTCGAGATGGTCAGGCAGCGGATCGACATGCAGCTTCTCTTCGTTGGAAAATAGTTTCTGCCACTTGATCGAAGAGACGAAAGAGTTGAAAAAGGGATCATCGAAAAAAGGATCGTCGAACGCCCCGCCCAGTCTGTTTCTGCGTTTGACCCGCGTGCCGATGTTTGCCGTGACGGAGGGAATCGTATAGTCGCCTGCTTTCTGCGGAAAGAGCAGATAGCTGTAGGTATGCACCACATAGTCCCCCTCCAGCGACTCGCGTGATCCCTTGATCTCCTTGACCCAGAAGTTTTCCAGTTTCGGCGGCGTAATCTCAATCTTGTCCGCTTTGGTGCCTCTCTTCTGTTTGAACTTCAGATCGAGCCGGAGACTCTCGCCCACTTTGACACGATGTTTGTCGAGCTGCATCTGTAGCATGTAAGGCGCCCCCGCTTTGGAAGCGGTCGGTTTCACCACCTCGATCTTCAGCGGTTGTGTCTTGTAGACTTTACCGTCGACCGTGACATTGAAAGAGGGGATCTGCGTACTCTTCTGCGGTGCGAAGCTGTAACTTCGCGATTTGCTCTGACTCATTTTACCGTTGATGATCGTCGTGTTCTGCGCATTTGCCGTGCCCAGTACCGGCGCGTCACCGATCTTCGCAATCACGGGGAAAGTGACATCGTTACCTTCGGCGGTGATCGTCAGTGTCGCGCTATCGCCTCTGTAGATCTGTGATTTGTCCAGTGACGCCGTGACGCCGGTACCGAAAAGTACCGTACTCAGTACCAAGAGTATCAGTAGTACCTTACCAGGGTTTAATTTCTTCATTTTTTCTCTCTCCTTGGGTCGGGAGCTCCATCATAAGGGTATTGATACCCCGTTGCTCCAGCATTTTTTTCCATTTTCGCTCTTCCATATCCGAGATTGGCGGTGCCGCTTTCACAGCGGCGGCTTTCTGCTTCTCCCGCTTCTCTTGCTCTCTCTTTTGCTCTTTTTGGCGTTTGGCGGCGGCAGCCTCTTTCCTGCGCTGTTCCTCTTTCTCTTTTTGGGCGCGTTTTTGCGCCTCTTTCGCCTTTTGTGCCTCAGATTTTTTTTGCTGCGCTTTCTCTTGCTTCTGCTTCTGCTGTTGCTCTTTTTCAGCGCTTTTTTGTTTTTTCTGCTGCTGTTGTTGCTGCTTCTGTGACGCTTTTTGTTGGTCAGAAGCTTTTTGCTGCTCCTTCTCTTTGTTCTCTTTA
>JANTHT010000148.1 GCA_024762235.1 Sulfurospirillum sp. | reverse complement strand
ATGCGTTTGTCGCCTATGAGCGGCTGGCGTACGAAGGCAATGCCGATGCACAGACTTCACTGGGATATATGTACCAGCGGGGTGAGGGTGTGGCGAAAGATGAGAAGAAGGCGATCGAGTGGTATGAAAAGGCGATCGAACAGGAGCAGCCTTATGCCCTGTTCAACCTCGGGCTGATGTATGCAAACTCCAGCCGGTATATCGCGCAGGATATCGAAAAAGCGCATGCACTCTTTTTGCGCTCCGCGGTTGCCGGTGTCGATCTGGCACAGTACGAAGTCGCGCTCATGTTCGAGCAGGGTGCGGGGTGCAATCAAAACTACTCCGAAGCGGCGTACTGGTACGAAGAGGCTGCCAAACGCGGCCATAAAGAAGCCTTTAACAACCTCGGCGTACTCTACAAAGAGGGGCGCGGGGTGCCTCAGAACTTCAAACGTGCTTTTGTCTGTTTTTCACGCGCCGCCGAAGCGGGACTCTCCGCCGCACAGTACAACCTGGGCATGCTCTATGACCGCGGTGAAGGAGTCGAAGAGGACCATGAAAAGGCGCTGGAGTGGTGCCGCAAAGCGGCATTTCAGGGACATGCAAAAGCGAAACAGATCATCTCCGGTCTGCAGGAGCAGGGGAAAATCGTCTTTTAGCGAAGCAGCGCTTCCACCCTCTCCAGAAACGGCAGCTGCGACTTGACGATGACCTCTTTTGCCCTTTCGGGGTCAAACCACGCCGCCTTGTCCACTTCCGGAAACGCAGCGGTCTTGCCAGATTTTGGCGGCCACTCGATCGTAAAGGTATTGGAGGTGATTTGGGTAGAGGGTTCGGCTTCCACCGTCCATGCGTAGATCGTTTTACCCGATGCTTTGACTTCCCCCAGCGGAAGGAACGCCCCGCTGATCTCCTGTCCGGTCTCTTCAAAAAACTCTCTTTTTGCCGCTTCGAGCAGATCTTCACCCTCCCCGACCTCCCCTTTTGCAATACTCCAGGAACGTACTTTATTTCGCCAGTAGGGTCCTCCCATATGGACGAGATAGACTACGGGTTTTGGTTTTTTGCGAAAGGGCAGGATTCCGGCACTTGTTTTCATCTCGGACCTCCGTATTTGGCTATAATTATAACAGAATAACAAAAAATGGAGGTTTTCATGGCGATAAAAACACCTTATGTGACAACAGACGGCATCATCGAACTCTACGATGCAGAGGAGCAATTTCGGGGAATCGTGCTGATCGAGCGCAAGAACCCGCCGCATGGTCTGGCACTGCCGGGCGGATTCGTCGATGTCGGCGAGTCATGCGAAGATGCCTGCAGGCGGGAGATGAAAGAGGAGACGAGTCTGGTTGTAACGATAGAGAAACTGATGGGAGTCTACTCCGATCCAAAGCGCGATCCGCGTTTTCACACGGTCAGCTGCGTCTATGTGTGCCGTGCGACGGGCACGCCGAAAGCGGCGGACGATGCGAAGAAGATTTTTATCTACCAACCCGAAGAGATACCCTTCGACAAACTGGTATTTGACCATGCGAAGATACTGCATGATTATCTGGGGTAGCTTTTTTCGCAAATTTTAAGTATAATAAAAACAAATATTTACAGGAGTTCTCATGCCAAAGACCATCACCTCTCTTTCGATCGCTGTCGCAGCCGCTTCCCTGCTTGTCACTTCCGGCTACAGCGCAGATCTTCCGGCTAAAACGGCTCAGGCGACACAAAAGAGCCGCGTCACATACACCCTCGCCAAACCGGTAACGCCGGTCAAACCTCTTCCCGAAGCGGAGATCGTCAAAGCGGTGAAGGCTGTCGAAGCCGTCAAGACGGAATCGGCCAAAAAGATTCTCGCATCACTGAAAGTGATCGAAGCGGTCAAACCGATCAGGGCTACCGAAACGTTACCGCCGGTACCTTCCGCTGCCGATGTTGTCAAGGCCGAAGCGGTCGCCGAGATCGCGAAAGCGACCGCCTTCGCGCAGAGTGCCCATGCCGTCGCCAAAGCCAAAATCGCCGAAGCGGTCGCCAAAGTGCAGATCGCGGAACTTCACAAAGGGCATGTTCCCGCTTCCGAAAATGAGGTAGCAGCAGCGAAGAAAAAGGCGGCGACCCAGATCGCCAAATCTGTCGCTGCAGCGGAGATCACCAAAGCCAAAGCCGCCGCGACCATCGCCGAGAGTGTCGCAAAGGTCGAAAAAGAGAAGGCGAAAAAGTATCCCTCTCTCGCTGAAAAGCTCTTCGGGAAAGAGTGATGCAAAAAATCGGTTATCTCTACGACCCCTTCTTCATGCTGCATGATACCGGCCCCGGCCATATCGAAATACCGCGCCGTGTCGAAGCGATCGACGAACTGATCAGCGCAAAGTACGACACCCTCCCCATCCCCAGCCGCATGGGGAACAAAGAGGAGCTGCTGATGGTGCACGACGACGAGTATGTGGAGTGGATCGAGCATGGCTATGAAAACGGGGTGCGCATGATCATCTCGGCCGATACGATCGTCTCGGAGATGAGTTACGAAGTGGCGCTCAAGGCCGCCACCAGCACCAAAAACGCGGTCAAATTTTTCAAAGAGGGTCTCGGGAAACGCGCTTTTCTGAACCTGCGTCCGCCGGGGCATCATGCGGAAGTGATTACGGGACAGGGGTTTTGCATCTTCAACAATATCGCGATGATGGCCCGTTACGCGCAGCAGGCGGGCTACGCCAAAGTGATCATCATCGACTTCGATGTCCACCACGGCAACGGTACGCAGGATATCTTCTACGAAGATCCGACCGTCTTCTACTTCAGCACGCATGAGAAGAACAACTACCCCTATTTTACCGGCAGCGAAGATGAGACAGGACGCGGCGCGGGGCTGGGATACACCCGAAACTTCCCCTATCATGATTATCTTCAGGATCATGAGTTGCTCGCCTTTTACGATCAGCTTCCAAGAGATTTCGACTTCGATATCGTGCTCGTCTCCGCAGGATACGACCTCATGAAAGATGAGCTGATCTCCACGGCGCAGATCACTTTCGAAGGGATCGGCGGTGTGGTACAGAAGATCCTCGACTATGCAGGCGACAAACCGGTCGCTTTTCTGCTCGAAGGCGGATACAATATCGACTCGCTGGTACAAAGTGTCGATGTAACGATGCAAAAGCTGCAGAGTTGATTGCCGGAGGTGACCTTTAGTAATTTTGAGTAAAATGGGGCATGGAATTATCTGATGTACCCTATGAGAAGCGTTACGCACTACTGGCAGAAGAAGAGAACCGGATATGGGCGAATATAGAGGGCAATTTCACCGCTAACTGGACAGAGATTTTTGAAGAGAAAGCGGTCAAATATGCAGACAATATCGTCATCCGTGAAACAGAGAGCGGTGATGCCTTCACCTACCGTGACCTTTCCCGTGCTTCTGATGCCATAGCCGACTACATCCGCGCGCACATCCCCGACCGGCGTATCGGCCTCTACTACAAAAACTCCTTTCACTTTCTCGCGGCACTGATCGGCATCAACAAGACAGGTCGTCTGGCAGTGCTTTTCAACACCAACGAGCCGGCTGCAAGAGTTGCCGAGATGGCACGTCGCAGTGAAGTGACGACTGTGTTCGGAAATGCTATAGAAGGGTGCGAAGCGTACGGCATCCGGGAGATGATCGAAACACCGACACAGGCACCCGTCAACACCGCCGACTACCGCACGACCCTCGAAGATGCCGCCTTTGTCATTTTCACCAGCGGTACAAGCGGCCCCAGCAAACCGGCCCTCTTCAGCCACCGGCGCATGATCGGTGCGGGTGTGGCGTGGAGCCTGCGTACTTTCATGCAGGAGGAACACAACTGCTACATCACCCTGCCCCTCTACCACGGCAACGCGCTGGCTGTCGCTTTTTCGGCAGTCGTGACGGCGGGTGCGACGGCGGTACTGCGTCCGAAGTTCTCCGTGACCCACTTCTTCGAAGAGGTCGAACGTTTCGGTTGTACGCATATGGTCTACATCGGAGAGCTGTGGCGCTATCTGCTCGACCGCCATCCGGATAAGCGCAAAACAACACTCCATACGATCTTCGGCAATGGACTGCATGAAACGCTCTGGAGAGAGGTCGTTTCGCGTTACGGCATCTCGCATGTGGTGGAGCACTTCGGTGCGACGGAGATGCCCGCCTCCGCCCTGACCAACTGGATGGACGTACCCGGCTACTGCGGATACATACCACCCGGGCATCCTGACAATGCCGACATTTTGCTGATCGACGAGAAGGGCGAACCGGTCGGTTACGAAACACCGGGTGAAGCGATCTTTCGCGTCCCAAACAACCGCTACCGCGGCTATCTCGATCCCGCACTCGATGCGCCGAAGATCATGCTGCGCGACGGTGTGCAGTGGTGGCGGTCCGGCGATCTGCTCAAACGCAATGCGGAAGGGTTTTTCACATTTGTCGACCGCGTGGGTGACAGCTACCGCTTCAAAGGGGAAAATGTCGCTTCGCTCGATGTCGAAACGGTCCTGCTGCAGAGCGGACTGCTGGAAGAGGCAGTGGTATACGGTATCTCCTTTCCCGGTATCG
>JANTHT010000147.1 GCA_024762235.1 Sulfurospirillum sp. | reverse complement strand
ATAGGCAGCATAAAAGCGTAACTGGCGGCGATAGTTGCAACCATCATCAATACCATCCCTTCATGTCCCATATCTTTAGCAAATTCATAAAATACCGGCAGTGCGATAGAGGTGAGTGCAGTGTTGGAGGTGACTTCTGTGGAAAAACTGACAAAAAGCGCGACAAGAACGAACATCCAAAAGAGTGGTAGATGCGAGATGAAGGCGATCTTGTGCGCGATTTCCGCGGCCAGTCCGGTTATGGTAAATGCCGCCGCGATGCTGAAACCCGCACCGAAGAGGAAGATGATTTCATAGGGCAGATCTCTGGTATCTTCCCATTTCAAAAAACCGATCCCGGGCATAAACATCAGGAGTCCGTAACCCAGCAAAATCAGTTTTTCATTCAATCCGATCCCCATGTAGTAAGGCTTGATCGGTGTATTGATCAAGAGTAAAACAGCCAGTGAAACGAGTATCCAGATGAGACGCTTCTGTTTCCTGTCAAGTGAGGGAATGGCAGTGTCGATCTCCTGAACGCACTCATCTTTCACACTTCGGGAGAGTATATAGGGCACCGCCAACAGCATCGCAACAGCTACCGGAGAGACCAGCACTATCCACTCACCGAACGAAGGTGCTTCCAGGCCGTGATCTTCCATAAATCCCAGCAGCAGCATGTTGGGTGGTGTACCGATGGGGGTGATGATTCCACCGATACTCGCACCATAGGCGATGGCGAGTAGAAAGCGCACCTTGAGTCTGCTGTTTTCTGTCAGATAGAGCCCTATGGGAAGCAGCATGAGGGTGATGGTCGTGTTGGAGAGTATGGCGCTCAGCAGTGCGGCGGTCACGGCAAGTGCATAGATGATGCCCGTGGCGGTATTGGGAAACCAGGAGAGTAGTTTGGCGCTGAAATATCTGTGCAGGCCGATCTTTTCGACTGCGATCGCCATCATGAAACCGCCGATGAAGAGAAAGATGATCTCTTTGGAGTAGTTGGGTACCACCGCTTTGACATCGAGTATGCCCAGTGCCGGGAAGAGGATCACAGGCATGAGCGATACCACGCCAAGCGGCAGTGCGCCATTGGTCCAGAGTGTAACCAAAAAAGCGACGATTCCCAGAAGCAGCGCATGCTGTGTAGAAAAAAGAGTCAGCGCCAGTGTAAAAAAGAGTGCGCCGATGGCAAGTGCAATACCGATACCTTTCATGTTATGCTCCTTTTTTAAACAGTATCACTCCAAAAAAAGCGGTAGCCGCGACGAGTATGATAGAGGCGGTCGCTGAGATGTCGAACAGATAGGAAAAATAGAGTCCGATCAGAGAAAAGAGAAGTCCCAGAAAGCCCGATAAGAGCATCATGATACGAAAATCGGAGACATATTTCTCGGCGATAAACGGGGGGATGCTAAAAAGCGCAATCACGAGTATCAGTCCCACACTGCGGATACTCATGACGATGGTGAGCGCCATCAGGATCAGCAGATAACTGTAGATCGCTCTGGTATTTAGCCCGTTGAGCAGTGCGAAGTTCATGTCGTAGGCGATCGCCAGAAAACGCGGCAGCATGAAGAGTACCGAGATCAGCAGCAGGAGATCGACCCCTGCCATAAAGTAGATATCCGCCTGCGGGACCATCAGGATATCGCCGAAGAGAAAGCTCATCATGTCGGGATGGTACCCCGGTGCCAGATCGACGAAGATGATGCCGATACTCATGCCGACCGCCCAGATGACACCGATAAGCGTATCGCTGCGGTAACGGTCCCGGTAGGTGATCCATGCCAGCAGCAGTGCCAGAAAAATGGCGAACAGCGTCGTGGTAAAAAGCAGGGAGAGTCCAAAGTATATCGCGATGCCGATCCCCCCGTAACTCCCGTGCGCGATAGCGGCTGCGATAAACTGTGAACGGTTGATCAGCATGAAAGAACCGATGATGCCGATCGCCACGGAAAGCAGCAGAGATGCGATAACCGGTGTCTGCATCAGTTCGAACATGAATGACTCTTTATGTAATCCAGCAGCTCCATCTCGCAGAAGTGTCCCTCTTTGCGTTTGAATGTCGTATCGATGTTATCATGCAGATAGAGCTGTTTGTTGACGTGGGCGACGCGGTTGACACCCTCGAAAAGGACCTGTATGTCGTGGCTGACGATGATCTTGGTCTGCGGAAGGCTTTTGAGAAGCGCATAGATCTCCTTCTGTCCGTCCGGATCGATCGAAGCGGTCGGCTCGTCCAGGATCAGGATCCTGGGTTCTTTGGCGAGTGCGCGCGCAAGCAGCACACGCTGCCTCTGTCCGCCCGAAAGTTCCCTGATCTTGCGATGTTTCAGATGTATGATACGCATCTGCTCCATCTTAGCCGTTGCGATATCTCTGTCTTTCCGTGAGTAAAAGAGCTTTTCCGGTGTCAGCCGACCCTGCAGGACGATATCGGAGACGTTGATCGGCATATCCATGTTGAAGTTGATATACTGGGGCAGGTAGCCGATCTGACGTCTCGCTTCCAGCACGCTTTTTCCAAAGATGCGTATCTCTCCGGCAGTCGGTGTCAGGAGACCGAGTAAAAGCTTCATAAGTGTGGTCTTCCCGCCGCCGTTTGGACCGATGATCGCGAGATAGTCTCCCTTGTAGATATCCAGATCGATATCTTTGAGGACTTCGTGGGTACCGTAGCTGAAGCTCAGATGCCTCACGCTGATCTCAATCTGCTTTTTCAAAACTCTTCGCGATCTCCATGATGTTTCTCTCCCAGTCGTAAGCGAGCGGATCGATGCTCTCCACCTTCCCCCCGATCGCCCGGGCGATATAGCGGGCACTCTTTTGAGAAAATTGCGGTGCGACGAAGATGGTTTTGATACCATGCTTTTTCGCGAACGCTATCACACGTTTCATGTAGCGCAGACCGGGTTCTTTTCCCTCTCTTTCGATCGCAATCTGTTTGAGGCCGAACTCCCCGGCGAAGTAGCCGAAAGAGGGGTGAAAAACGATGAACTCCTTCTCTTTGAGGTGTGAGAGCAAGTTGGCGATCTTTGTCCGGATCGCTTCGATCTCTTTCAGGAACTTTTGATAGTTCTCTGCATAAAAGGCGCTGTTTTGAGGATCTTCGCGTACGAAGGTATCTTTGATCACTTCGGCCATCTTCGCTACGAGTGTGGGACTGAGCCAGACATGCGGGTCGAGTCCTGCATGGTCATGATGCTCATGTGTATCATGCGCTTCATCCGTTTCACTCTCATGATCTAGATGGTTTTGCATCGGTATCTTTTTGATATCCTGCGCCATATCTATGATTTTGAGTTTGGGGTTGAGACTTCTGAAGCGCTCCAGCCAGTTCTTTTCGAACGGCACGCCGATCGTAAAGTAGAGAGAGGCTTTTTTGATCGCCTTCATCTGGCTCGGTTTGGGGGCATAGGTAGCCGGTGACGCGCCGGGTGGAATCAGCACCGTAATATCCGCTTTGTCACCCGCGATCTTTTTGACAAAATAGGCCTGCGGCGGGATCGAAACGCAGACACTGCTCTTTGCCCACCCGAGAACAGTAAAAAGCGTAAAGACTAAAATAGTGCGTATCATGATGCTATTTTAGTCAAATATGGGTTAAAGCCCGCATTGGCTCACTCGTAGGTGTTGGGTTCTGTCGTGATGTTGGTGACAGGAAACTGACCCAGATTAGAGATAAGGATTGCCGGAGATTTTGCAATATTTTTAAACCTGTTATTGATGATGGTGTTGTTATATACAGGAGAAGAATATCCCTGTACTATAATTGCATTTCCAGTTTCAGCCGGTTTCAAAGGTGATTCATAGACATTCTGCACATTATTGTTATGAAAAGAGTTGTCATGACCGTTGAACTGTATCGGGGCGCGAATATCTGTAATATTATTGTCATAAAATTCATTATCGTGTGTATTTTTACCGTCAACACCTATTCTTCCACCGTAGGCGATATCTGGTGCAGAGAGTCTGTTAGCATAGACTTTATTGTTAGCGAGCACTTCTGCATGATCTGCAGAGAAGTTGATGTTGGCATGGGTCCAGTTTTTGATGAAGTTGCCCGCGATTACTGAATTACTGATTCCACCTAAAAATATAATACCTTCCGGTGCACCACGTGTTGTCGTTGTTCTGCCATTTCTGGCGAGGTTTGGCTGCGCCATACTGTAGTCAACAGTATAGTGTGAATCTATTGTTGAATTGCTGATATGGATATTGTCTACTTCAGAGTTGACCGCTTTCACGTAGATTCCCTGTTTTGCCATCTCTCCGGCTTCAATGCTGTCTACAGAGACATTACTGGCATTTTCGGCAAATAAACTTGCGACATATCCGCCTTTAAGTGTAATATTTTGTACCTTGATATGCTGGCAATCATGAATGTAAAGAGGTGAGGTATAAAGATTAGTCTCGATCTGACTTGGTTTGTCATTGCCATACCAGTAAAAGACTTCTCCCGGTTTATCCCTGTTGTAGGACCATTTGAAATCGGGGCCGAGTTCAGTAGAATCAAATGCTCCCACAATCTCTTTCCCGTCTACTTTGATTCGGTGTGGATTGCCATCGAGGATCATTGCAAGCCATGTATTG
>JANTHT010000146.1 GCA_024762235.1 Sulfurospirillum sp. | reverse complement strand
TAGGATTCCATCCTGTGGAGTATCTCGTAACTCTTCTGTTTGAGCGCTATCTCGCTCTTTGTCTCGTTGATATTGACCAGCAGATCGATATAGACAAAAAAGGGCACCAGAAGGATGACGGCGATGATCGCCGTGTAGAGAAGGCCGTACTTTCTGGCGTAGCGCGCTTTGTCAAGTGTCAATCTTGTACCCCAGTCCGCGCACATTGCGGATGATATCGTCCCGGATCTTTTTACGCAGTTTGTTGATCTGCACACGGATATTTGCCGGATCCATATATTCACCCCACACCTCATCCTGAAACTGCTCTATGCTTACCACACTGCCGCGGTGCTTCACCAGCGTCTCCAGTATCCGCTTCTCCGTCTTGCTGAGCGCGATCTCATCTTCACCTTCACGCAACACAAAACGCTTCAGATCGTAGCGGTAGCGCTCGCCGAGAGTGATCACGTCGTCGTTGCTGCGAAAAAGTTCCGCTTTTAGCGCATGCTCGAGACGGATCTGAAGCTCTCTGAGTTCGAACGGTTTTTTGATATAGTCGCTGCAACCGATCTCGTATCCTCTGGAGAGGTTCTCTATATTGGTCAGCGAAGTGATGAAGATCGCCGGCGTCATGTCACCGCTTTTTCGCAGTTCGGAAAGCAACTCGAAGCCGTTGATCCCGGGTACCTGCACATCGAGCAGCAGCAGCGCGTAACGTTCACGGTAGAGCATTTCCATCGCCTCCTCTCCATTTTCGCAGGCATCGACCGCAAAACCCGAATCCTCCAGGTACTCCCGTACGCTTTCGCGCAAGCTGTATTCATCTTCCAGCAGCAATATCTTCATCTTCATCGCTTCACCTTATCTTCCCTTTTTTGGTCTCCCGGTATCGCGATTTCACTATCACATCGATCAGCTCTTCTCTGGTATAGCTCCGGAGGAGCTCCCTCGCCTCCTCTTCGAACATGCTGCGCTCACCGGGTGAAGCGTTCTCAAGCAGCTTGATCAACTCTTTGTCGTAGAGACTTTTGAAAGAACCCCGGTCACTCTCCCAGCGCTCCACGACTCCGTAAAGATCCTCTTTGGAGAGTTGCAGGAAAAATGAGATCTTCTCCTCTTTGTTTTCAAACTCTTTCATCTTTGCAAGCGGTACGGAGAGCAGATAATAACCGATCCGCTCCCCGGCACTGTCTCTGAGCATGTCAACCACATGCAGATACGCTTCGCTTTTGAAATAACTGTTGGTCGCTATCTTATCCGCATAGGGCGTGACCGCCTCCAGCAGGGCGGCGTTGTGGTTTTTATTGGAGACGACGTATGGCCCGAGTGTCGGGTTTTCGCGCATGAGTGTCGCGATATCGAGAAAGCGTTCGTCCATCAGTACCGTCAGCTCGATACCCTGCCTCCTAAGCCGATAGGTCAACCTGTCGAAAGTTTTGATCGCTTCGATATAGCCGATAATCTTCACCCCGTCCCGAAACGGCGTCGTCGCTTTGATCGTCAACAACCTCCCCGGGTCGATAGAGACTTTCGGTTTTCGCAGCCGCCGTATCCGCTGCAGATCGACACGGAATCCTTCCAGCGGCATGCCCGCATAGCTGTTGTCCCAGCTTCTGGCGAAGATGTTTAGGTCACTGGTGAGGATCTGCATGCGTATATCCCTGACATAGGTGTATCTCTTCAACTTTTTGAGTGTACGCATCAGGATGCGATATCCGGCATCTTCGTCTTCGTCCAGAAGCGCCTCTTTCAGCGCCTTGTTGTCCGAGAGTGCGACAGAGAGAAAGAGCGCGTTGGAGAGTTCCTGATCGAGTTCATGATGGAACATGGCAAGGATATTATCGCTCGCCTCTTCTACTTTCGTCGTGTCGAGCTGGAGTGACACCCATATAAATGTACCCGTTACCAGTATGAGTAGCGACGCAAATAGTGTGATAAAAAGCGTCTTATAGTGAATCTGCATAGGTAATTATAATCAATTTTTATGAAATGGCCGCTTTCGGGCGATGATTTACCTTTTTTTTGTATGATAAAGAGACCAAAGAGGAAGAGAGGAAACATAGATCATGAACAAAAACATCATCGCCGTTATCGGTATACTTCTGGTAGGGATCATCGCATACCAGGCCTATCTGCTGGGGAAAAAAGAGGCGGTCAGTGAAACGAAGCACGAAAAGATTGCCAAAAATTCACCCAAAATCACCGTGGAGATCGAAAAGGAGCCTGCACCCGTACATCAGAAACGTACTGCAGCGCCTGCAACAGAGCCCAACGCCACTGCGACAGACGAGAAGGCGGTCGCCGAAAAGATCAAAAAGGATTTCGGCCAGCTGATCCATGACCTTTTCGGAAACCCGCAGGTCAAGGCGCAGATTCAGCAAAATATGCAGCAGATGCAGCAGGAGCTCGCCGAGGGGATGAACGAATTTCAAAAAGCGATCGTCGGGATGACCGCACAGCTTCAGGAAGCGTCGAAACAGGATCCGCTGCTGGGGGAACTTTTCCAAAACTTCCCGATGCCCAAAGCGCTGGAATTCGAACCAAAAGGCAACCTTTACGTACTCGACATCGATGTGCCCGGCAACAACAAAAGCAGCGTCGACGTCAAAGTAAAAAAAGGCTTTCTGATCGTCAGGATCAACCAGGTGACCAGAGAGTCGCATGAAGAGAACGGTGTCGTCGTCGAGAGAGAAGTCGTGCATAAAAAACAGGTCCTGGTCCGGGTACCCGAAGATGCACTCGTCGAAAAACTGCAGACACGCTACAAAAATGGCAAACTCGAGATCACCATACCCAAGATACCCGCCCAAAAGGTCGCTGCATGAGTATGCGGGAAGATATCGGCACCTATGAAGCGCTCGAAACGCTCATAGCGGAGAAACCGGGCGTGATGGTCTACTTCTCCACTCCGACATGCAACGTCTGCCATGCCCTCAGGCCCAAGATCGACGAAGCGTTCGCCACACACTTCCCGCAGATAGAGCGGGTTTTCATCGACGCCGCCAAAACGCCGCAGATCCCCGCTACGCTGCAGATCTTTTCGGTGCCGACGATCCTCGTTTTTCTGGGCGGCAAAGAGTTTGCCAGAGAGTCCCGAAACGTCAGTGTGCCGCTGCTCGTCGAAAAAATCCGGCGCCCCTACGAAATCCTCACGGCATGAGGTGCCTTTTTACCCCTTTTTCGTTATAATTTGCAGTTGAGTACTCTGCATATCACTGTTTCTCTCAAACGGCTTCGCGGTGGGTACCCCGAAATCTGTAGCAGATTTCGACCCTTCCGTTGCAGATGTTGTTCGATCAACAGTGATATGCAGAGTACTCAGGCTACTATCATCAGAAAAAAAGGGATTACATGCTGACCAAACGTATCAACTCTCTCTCCACTTCGCTGACCATCGCCATCTCGACACTTGCCGGTGAACTCAGGGCACAGGGACGGGATATACTCAGTTTCTCTGCCGGTGAACCGGACTTCGGTACACCGCAGGTGATCAAAGAGGAAGCGATCAAAGCGATCAATGAAGGTTTCACACACTACACGCCGGTTCCGGGCATCCCCGAACTGCTTGAAGCGATCGCAGCGAAACTCAAAAGAGACAACGGTCTGGAGTACAAGCCCTCCGACATCATCGCCTCCAACGGCGCGAAACATTCACTTTTCAACATCATGCAGGCACTCATCGAAGAGGGTGACGAAGTGATCATCCCCAGTCCCTACTGGGTCACCTACCCCGAACTCGTCACCTACTGCGGTGGAAAATCGGTTATCATCGAGACACAGGACAGTGACGGCTTCAAGATCACATCCGACCAACTCGCCGCGGCGATCACTCCGCACACGAAGATGCTGATCCTCACCTCTCCCTCCAACCCGACAGGCGCCGTCTACACCAGAGCGGAACTCGAAGCGCTCGGCAAAGTGCTCGAAGGGACGGATATCTTCGTCGTCTCCGACGAGATGTATGAAAAACTGATCTACGACGGCGAATTTACCGCTGCGGCCAGTGTCAGCGACGATATGTTCCAGCGCACTATCACCGTCAACGGCCTCAGCAAATCGGTCGCGATGACCGGATGGCGTTTCGGATACCTCGCCTCCCCCAATCAGGAGCTGGTCGCCGCGATGAAAAAACTGCAGTCGCAAAGCACGTCCAATATCAGTTCGATCACACAAAAAGCGGCCATTCCGGGACTCGACGGCAGGGCGGACGCGGATATCGAGATGATGCGCCAGGCGTTTCAAAAGCGTCGCGATATCGCGGTGGAACTCTTCAACGAAGATGAAAACCTCTCGGTCCTCACACCTGCCGGTGCCTTCTATCTCTTCGTCAACATCAAAAAAGTCTCAAACGACTCCATGCAGTTTTGCAAGGATCTGCTTGCCGGGAAAGATGTCGCAGTCGTACCGGGCGTCGGTTTCGGAAGTGAGGGCTATTTTCGCTTCTCTTTCGCTACCTCCGAAGCAAATATCCGGGAAGGGATCGGACGGATCAGGGAATTTTGTCAGGAGTATAAAGCACAATAAACCTTCATGCATCCGCCCTTTCCGGGGCGGAACACTATCTTCAATACAGTCTGTCAGATAAAGATATTTCACAAATTGCCGATATAACTCCTATAATGATCATTTACGATGGAATCCTCTGAATCATTTGCTGCTCGAACAACATCTGCAGCGGCAGGGTCAAAATTTCCCCGAAATTTTGGGGTACCCGCCGTGAAGCCGTTTGAGA
>JANTHT010000145.1 GCA_024762235.1 Sulfurospirillum sp. | reverse complement strand
CAGATCAGTTTATACCCTACGCCGTGTACCGGTATGATATAGGCTTTTTCGAGTTCGGGGTCGATCTTTTTACGCAATCTGTTGATCGTAACATTCACGGTACGTTTCTGAATGTTGTTGTCATCGTTCCACACTTCACGCAGCAGTGTTTCTCTGGTGACTACCCTGTTTTTATGACGCACGAAATAGCTCAGAAGATTGAACTCCAGCCTGGTCAACTCGATCTCCCGCTCTTCGATAAAGACCTTATGTTCACTCAGATCGATCACGATGTCACGGTGGTGCAGTTGCCCCGGGTCTGACAGTCCCATCGTCCGTTTGAGCATGGCACGGGTGCGGTGCAGCAGTTCATGAATATCGAAAGGTTTGCGTATATAGTCGTCACCGCCGCTGACAAATCCCTCCATCACATCGGCATCTCTGGCTTTCGAACTGACAAAAATGACAGGGATGTTGAGCCCTTTGTCACGTATGTAGCGGATGAAATCACTCCCTTCGATATCGGGAAGTTTACGATCCATAATCAGCAAATCGGCATCCGACGCAGCCTCTTCAACCCCTCTGGTCGACATGAAACAGTGTACTTCGTACCCCTCTTTTTCGAGATGGTACTGTTCCAGTTCGAGTATCTCGGCATCATCTTCGACGATGATGATCTTTGCCCGGGGTTTCACCGCTAGTGCCATTGCCTCTCCTTTTTAGTATTTCATACTGAATTTGAGCGCATACGATCTGCCCGGCTTAAACGTTTGTGTCAGCTTTTCACCCTGCTTCAGATCGACACTGTCATCCAGAAGGTTCTGCGCCTTAAAGAGCAGACTGTAGGTAAACCTCCTGGACTTGTAGAGACGCCATTTGGTCGTGAAATCAAGCTTCTGAAACGGCTGTTCGTATATATCTTCGTTACCGTCGGTACCCAGTGAGACAATGCGTTCACCGATCTGATTATAGAGTAGCATCGCACTGTCGCCTGTGTCTGGATTGTCATACCCAAACTGCAGATTGACCACATAAGGAGACTGCCCCTGCATCGCACGGTCGTGTGTCGTGAGCCGTTTGGTAAAGTAGGGGTAGGCATCCGGATCGATCTGTATGTTGGACTGAATCCAGGCGTAGTTCATGGCGAAAAGATATCTGCTGCCGTACGTCTCATTGATAAAGCCGAACCGCTTGCGCAGATCGACTTCTATACCGTAACTGTCCGCCTTTTTGGCATTGGCGTAGGATTGCTCCATCTCGTTGCCCTGCGCATCGTTTTTGCGTACGACTGTCTCGATCGGATTTTCGAAATTTTTCATGAAGAGTGCCAGTGAAAAGAGCTCATCCGCCGAGAGATACCACTCATATTTGAGATCCGCATGGTTGATATAGGTCGCCTTGAGATCGGGATTACCGAATACGATATTTTCCGTGATCGGGTCTTTGTAGCGATTGATACTGAACTCACGGAAATCCGGCCTTGAGATGGTTCTGGCAACAGCGGCACGCAGTTGCATCTTATCTTCCAGAAAACGCCATGTCACACCCAGACCGGGAAATATGTCCGAAGTCTCCAGAGGGTCGAAAGGTTTGCCTGTTTTGGCATCGAAAAGCTGCTGTGTAGAATCTTCAAACCGCACCCCGACCGTCAAATCCACATTGTGTGTGATCGAATAGAGCTGCTTGAGGTAGAGCGCATTCAACTCCTGCTCCGCTTTGTAGGAGTCGCTGTCGATATAGGCGCTTTCAAACTGCAGATCACCTTTACCCGCACTTCCCTGCTGATAGATAGCGTCGATATCATCGCTCAGTTTGATTGTTGTTTGCGAAGCGTCTCTGTCACTCAGCTTGAAACGCCGGCTGTCAAAATCCCTGCTCTTTTTATAGTGAAAGAGTCCCAGTTTGGTATAGTTCTTCTGGTCATGGAACTGATAGGGCAGTGTCAGATCCACCCTGTAGTTATCCACTATGTCTTTCAGAATAAAGTAGTAGTACCAGCTCTTCTGATCCCAGTTCAGACCGCTTGTCTGGTGCAGATAGTTGTACTCGACAGTCCCGGGTTCGTCACGGTCAGCTTCGGCATGTTCCAGGCCCCAGTCGATCTTCAGATCATCGAGATAGTCCCATCTGATACCCTTGAAGAGCAGGTGGTTATGTCCGATAATCTGATGGGTAGCCACTTTTTTGGTGACATACTCCAGATAACTCTTTTCACGATCTTCCGTGTCACCGAGATAATCGATAGAAGAGAAGATCGACTTGTCACTGTTGTCTTCGATCGCAAAATAGCTGTATTTCAGGCTGTTGTCACCGTAATAGTCGGCACCGATGTTGAACATACCGCCCTGCTGGGTCCTGAAGGAGGTCACTTGTGCTTTGGTATCGCTGTCGTGAAAAAGTTCCCGGCTGTTGATGTCGTAGACATATTTGTGATACTCCAGATCATCGACACTGTCCGCAGTCTGCTTGTAGAAGTAACTGACTGAGACTCCCAGGCTCAGTTTGTCATTGATCTCGCTGCTGTCACCGAAGGAGAGCCCGATCTTCCCGCCCGGAGGCAGTGTCGTCTCCTTTCTGTCCAGCGTACGATACTGCAGCATCTCCTGTGTCAGCCGGTCGTTGTTGACATAGTTGAAATTGTCACTGCCTCTGATCGCCGCGGCGGGTAAAGCGATACTGTTATCCGGATTGTAGGAGACTTTTTTACCGGTACTGTCGTTGCCGATAAGCTCCAGACTCAGTTTCGCAAAACCGCCCTCTTTGGGGATATCTTTACTCTCGATCAGTACCGTACCCCCACCGAACGTCGCGGGAATCTCTCCGTCGAACGACTTTTGGATCGTCATGCTTTTGATGATCGATGTGGGGAAGATATCCAGCGGCACGACACGTTTGGTCGGCTCGGGTGAAGGCAGATGCAACCCGTTGAACATGACTGTCGAAAAACGATCCCCCAGTCCGCGTACATAGACATACTTGCCGCCGACGATCGTGATACCGCTCACCCTTTTCAGTGCCGAAGCGACACTGGAGTCACCGCTTTTGCTGAACTGTTCACTGCCGAGTACATCTCCGACAGTATCACTGTTTTTCTGCTCGTCGATCACAGCGGTGATACTCCCTTCGATCTTCGGAGCGAGTACCACATACTCCTCCAGTTCCATACTCGCAGGGGTCAGCTCGATCTTTTTAAAGTATTTTGACTTTGGCTTTACGACGATATTGTTGATCGTACTCGCGCTGTAGGCGGAGTGTACGACGGAGAGTGAAAGATTGGTATCGGCGGGGACTTCGACACGAAAACTTCCATCCGCACCTGTACGTGTATCTATGGAAGTGCCTTTGACAAAGATATGCGCTCCGGCTATGGGTCTGCCCGAACCGCTGATGACAACCTTGCCCAGCAACACCCCTTTCACACCGCTCTTTTGTGCCTCTTTCGCCGCTGCGGAGAGCGGTTCCCGGACCGTTACCGTCGCATTGTCGTCACTTCGGACCAGGGCAATCAGCTTGGTATCTCTTCCCGCCTTGACCTCAAACGGCTTTTTCATGTAGATACCGTTTCGCCCCCCGGTACCTTTGACGGTGATCTGCACCTGATGTTTTCCCGGAACGAGTCTGATGCGGGTCCAGCCGTCTCTGTCGGTCACCATCGTTCTGCTGCCGTCGAAGATCGCTTCGGCACCGGCGACAGGCTTACCCTGCTCCAGGAGATAGAGCGTGGCGGTGCCGGCTTCTCTATTTTCCGCACCGATCGCCGCCAACGGGATCAGAATAGCGATAAAGAGCAGTTTCAAAAGCAGTTTCATAGACACTCCAGAGAATTTTGTTTACATTTTTCGATATTTTTTCGGATGATCGTCGCTTTGGCAAAGAGCTGGTTATCGGTGATCTTCTTGAGCTGGGCCTCGGCGAGCGCGTACTCTTTGATGCTATAGTAGGCGTATGCCAGCGCATAGCGTATCGTATCGTTTTCCAGCAAACCGTAACGCGCCAGATCCTCCCTCAGTCCGGCAAGCTTCTCAAATGCTCCCTGTGACACCAGTATCGCCACCTTCGCTTTGAGTTTCGAGACCGGATCGCTGTTGAGAGCGTTGAGATAGCGCGCATGCGGCAACTCTTTGGCACGGCGATACATCTCGACCGCATCCCTGAGATACTTCCGGTCTATCATCGCACCCTTTTCCAGCAGTTGTGCGCTGCTATGCAGCATCGCTTCTCTCAGATAGATATTTCCCAGCAGGAGGGGTATTTTGGCTTCATTGTCAAATTTGAGATTGGCTTCTTCCAGCAGTGCCGTCGCTTCATGCTTCTCTCCGCCGCGTAGCAATACCTGTGCAAAAGTGATATACTCCTTCGCAGTGGTATTGCCGTCTCTGAGTACTTTTTTAGCCACTTCTGCAGCCGGATGGTAGAGTTGCAACTTTGCCAGATAGTAAAACTTCTGTTTCCAAAGCGTTTTTGTATCCGGGAATTTTGTGATCGCCTCGTTGAGCAGATCGATCGCCGCGGCATGGTTGCCCATCTTCCAGTAGCAATCCGCTTTATAGAGAAAGAGACCCGGCCGTTTTTTCGCTGCTTCGCCCGCTGCATCGAGCGCCTCGATCGCCTTTTGGTAGTTTTTCTGTCGATAATATGCCCTCGAGAGGAAGAGGTAGAGCTGTTCCAGTTTCTGTTTTCGTATCTTTTCAGGATCGAAACCGCTACGCTTCTGCTCTTTTTTAAAATCCCTCAGAAAGATATGCTTG
>JANTHT010000144.1 GCA_024762235.1 Sulfurospirillum sp. | reverse complement strand
TTTCACTCTGGGCACAGAAAGATTTCAACCTTTCACAAAGTTATCTCGACACGCTGAAGATCAACTACGGTGCGGATGTGAAACTTGTAGACTACAAAAAACATACAGAAGATGCCAGAGTCGCCATCAACAGCTGGGTCGAAGAGCAGACGCATGCACGCATCAAAGATCTCATCCCTAAAGGTTCACTAACACCGTTAACACGCTTTGTACTCACCAATGCCGTCTATTTCAAAGCGAAGTGGATGGATCCATTTGAGAAAGATTTGACACATAAAGCAAACTTTTTTCTCGAAAATGATGACGTCGGTCTGCAGACAGACTTCATGCAACAGACACTTTACGCTGCCTATGCAGAGAGTGACGACTATCAGGCGCTGGAGCTGCTCTATCGTGGAGAGAGAAGTTCGATGCTGATCCTTTTGCCGCGTGAGGGGAAGCTCTCACAGACAGAAGAGAACCTCTCCGCTATCTATCCCGCTCTCAATGCAGAGCTGGCGTATGAACGTGTACATCTGGAACTGCCGAAGTTTGAATTTACGACAGATCCCTATTTTCTCAAAAAGCATTTCAAGGCGCTGGGCATGCAGGTTCCCTTCAGTGACGATGCGGATTTCAGCGGTATGACCGGCAAACCGCTGATGATTTCTGAAATCATCCACAAAGCATATATCAAAGTGGATGAAGAGAGTACCGAGGCCGCTGCCGCAACCGCTGTGATTGGTGTGGGTGGAGCTGCAGGACCGCAGGATCCTCCGGTAGAGATGATCGTCAACCGACCGTTTCTCTTTTTTATCAAAGATCAAAAAAGCGATCAGATACTCTTCATGGGAGTGGTCAAGCGCCCGGTGAACGATTCCGGGGCTTAAGAGCAGGCGGATGACCCGCCTCTCAATATTCCCTTAAAATCGGCGCCTCGATCCCGGTCGGTTTGGTATAGCTTTCGATCTCTCTGTAGACATTTTGCATCGGTTTGACATTGGCGTCGCGGCCATAGATGTAACTCTGCTCCTCGACAAGCGCTTTGTACCCTTTGTTAAGCGCGGCGGCGCGCCCTTTGGAAGGATAGAGCAGAACTGAGATATCATCTCTAAGCGCTTTTCGCATTGTCTCCTTCAGGGTGCCGTCTGCATCGAAAAATTTAGCGATCACCTCTTCATTGTTTCGGAACTCATTTCCAGAATGGTTCTGCAGCAGGTAGAAGGTGTATTCATGCACATTTGCATGCCCCTGATAACTGACAATCTGATCGGGTACACCGCTGAGACCTTTCTGACTCCAGTGGTTCCAGCCATACATTTTCCCCTCCGGATCGGTACCTTCGAACTTTCTGGGAAACGAGAAGATTGTATCGGTCGTAGCGCCGATGCCTGCGTGACACCCCATGCAGTTGATCGTCTCTTCGTGTGTCTGAGGCCTGAGAGCCCCCTTTTTATCTTCGATAAAGCCCTGATAGCGCCAGCCTGTGCGTGTTTTCAACCCCTCTTCGAAGTTACCCCGCCACACCTCCATCGGTGTCTGATCGATTCCGTTTATCTGTGCTTCCCAATACTCCGCTTTGACGATGCGATCGAGCTCGCTGTATGTTTTCCAGCTCTGTTTTCTGGCGTAACGCAGCTCTTTGAGGCGTTTTGCCAGGGAGATGTGCCCCGCTTTTGCATCCCAGCCGATATACCTGACAGAGTGCAGGAACTCCGTACCTTCAGGAAAGAGTCCCCCGGCCAGATGCAGTTTGCCCTCTGAAAGCAGCTTTTTAGCCTTTCCGACATAAGACATGTTTCGAAAATGGTTTTCCGCATTGAAAACGACCCTGGAAGCGGTATCGAGCAGACCGTTCTGGTTCAGGTCCACACCATATTTTGTCTCATCTACCGGTGCTTCCAGTGCGATATTTTTCTCTTTCACCACCGCTTCGACGATAGCCAGATTGAGCGCATAGGTCTCCGCATCGAATTGCCCGTCATTTGTCTCTCTGAATGGTGCATCAAGTCGAATCAGTACATCGTCCGTCGAACCGTTGGTCGGCCAGAAAGTACCCAGAAACGGATAGTATCTGAAAGCTCGCCATCCGGTATAGCTGTCGTCAGGTGCATGGTCAAAACCGGCAGCATCGAAATTATAGTAACAGTCGGGCCGATACCCTTTCCACGCTGCCGGCAAGTGCTGTGCCAGGGCGATAGTGCCGTTGGCGTCGAAGTAGTTGGATTCCGCCACATAGCGCCAGATCGCATCGTCGCTGATCTTCGTGACTGCGGCACTACGATCTTTGAAGAGATTTGTGAAAGGATTTTTGAGAATCTCCTGCGGAAAGTTGTACTGCAGTTGCAAACCGGAGTCATTGATATAGTTGGGTTCTTTCCCGTTGGTGTGGCAACTATAGCAGGGATTGTAAACTCTCTGCGTCGTATCGTCAACTGTTTTAGTATAACACATCGAAGTGATATAGGAGGCCCTGCTGTTTCTGATCTGATCGTAACTGATATTGTTTTCCGCTTCCAGTCTTCGAAGATAACTCGTCGTGTCGGCAGCAGTCACACTGGCCTGTTTCGAGCCATCTTGGCAGCCTGTCATAAGTGAGAGAGATGCAAGGGTCGCACATGTCACCGTGAAAGAGCGCATTGTCTGTTTCATTTTCTTTCCTTTGGTGTTCATTTTAGGGAGTGTCCGGGGAGGTAAATCCCCGGTATGTTATTTAAAGAGATCTGCAGGGAGACCGTCAAAGTATCCTATGAACGCTTTTTGCTGCTCTTCTGTCGCATTTTCGATCAGAGCGGAGTTGGGTTTGCTTCCGTCAGCGGCTTTGGGGTTGTCTTTGAAAGGATGCTGCGCATTCATCAAAAGCAATCCTTTGTCGCCAATCACACCTGTATCCACACCAGTGACTTCTGCACCGATAGGAAGCGATGCAATACGTGTCATAGTACCTGTTTTGGTATTATATGCCCAGCTCATGTTATTGACATGTTTGGTCGTATCTTCACTGATAAGAAGTATATTGTGACCGAAATAGGTAATGTTGTCAGGATTGGAGATACCATCTGGATGACATGTCCACTCATCGGCGTACTGTTCGCCGGTAGAGAGCGGTTTACCTGTAACGATCGCTTCCATCTTGGTACCGTTGTAATTGTTGTCGAGTGTGATCTGATAGACACCGCCGCATTTGTTTTTCGGCAATCTGATGTCGTTGTTTGTACCGGTTTCCATCCCTTTGTAGTTGTCTTCCATGCTCTTCTCGATCGCACTCATCGCTACGTAGAGAACATTTTTATCCGGATCGTAGGTAAGACCCTCCTCTTTTCTGAACTCGATCGTCGCCCCTTTGTATGCCGCATATTTACGTGACTCGAGGAATGCCGCCGCTTTCTCCTGACCCGCTTTGAGTTTGAGACACTCTGTTTTGCTGTCTTCATTGATCTTCGTAAAGCCTGTCGGGCAGGTACCGTTTGTATCTGCTGCGATATCGAAGATATCTGTCAGCTTCATTTTCTGATCGATCAACGCTTTGATCTCACTGTCTTTCGCATGTCCCAGTTCTACCCATGAAAGATCAAATTTACCGCCGTTTGCATCCGAAGTCTGCTTCACTTTCGCGGAATAGAGCGTTCCCTCCCAGTCAGGGGTAAAGTTGCTGATCTCTTTGTCGGAGACAAATTTCCAGAAACCTTTGAATGTACCGTCATCTGTTGCATAGACAGTTTTGTGATCAGGCGTCATGAGTGCCAGTTCCGGCGTATATTTACCCATTGCATAGTGTTTTGCGGACTTGGTGCTACCGTCTGCCTGCGGCTGCACCTCTACGATATAGCCGTAGTTGTACGGGCTGAAAAGATCACCGTTGTATCCGTTGTTTTTGTCGATTGTCTTGTCATCGAGGTATTTTGCCATACCGTCGACATAGGAACAGTAGTAGCTTGGGTCACCGTTGGCATCTTTTCCGCTGCCGTCAAGCGCACAGTCGATGTAAAAAGGCGACGCTTTGTCTGCATAGCGGGAGTTGAGTGAGTAATCCTCTTCGCCTCCCAGGTGAGAACCGTAGGATGTTTTGCTGCTGGCACAGTTGATGATCGTACCGCCGACACTTGCCAGATCGACCGGTGCCGTGTCGACTGCTTTGACTTCACCGTTTTCGAGTTTGAGCTCCGTTTTGTAGAGTTCACCCGGGCGCTCTTCCATATGTGTGATCAGAAAATCTTTTCCTCCGACATGGATCAGCGAATTACCGTCAGGACCGTCAGAGATATCTTCGGAACCGTCTGCTTTCAGAATCGGATTTCCATCTTTGTCCGTCATCAGCCCGATTTTCCCGTTACCGATCTGATCGCCCATTTTTGCCAGTACTTTATAGCTGACATCATAACTCGATGTTGAGTTGTCATCATATGTGACTGTCACTTTTGGCGTGACACGCATCGCTTTTTTCTCATCGTCATTTGCAGAGATCGCAACCGGTGCAAACGCAACCGAGCTGATCTTTTTGCTGCTTCCGGAGCCAGAGTTACACCCTGTGACACCAACCGTAACTGCAGCCGCTACAACTGCAGAAAGTAAAATATTTTTCCTCATACTTCTCTCCTATTTTGATTTACAAGTGGAAGTATAGAGTCTCTTGATAACAATATGATTGCAAATCGGACACAAAACGGTTACACATGCTTAACAATAACTTAATTATGTAAACAATATTTCCTTTTCCTGACAAGCCGGCATAAAGAGGCGGCTTCTGATCCAGAGTATCAAAGGATTGGGGGGGGGTACTG
>JANTHT010000143.1 GCA_024762235.1 Sulfurospirillum sp. | reverse complement strand
GTGGTAATATGGAAGTACTCGATATCAAAGAGAGTGGCGGACATATAGATATCTATATTCGATATCTGGGTGCATGCAGCGGTTGTGCGAGTAGCTCTACCGGAACGCTCTACGCGATCGAAGCCACATTGAAAGAAAAACTCGACCCGAGCATCAGGGTACTGCCTATCTAAATCCCCCTATCTGCAAAAGTGGTATTTCGTATACCACTTTGCGATATCCATAGAACCAAGACTCCGCTCTCTCTGATCTTTGGGAACGGAGAGCCCTCTCAGTTTACTCCCGACGATCGCACTCACCAGATAGAAAAAGAGTCCAAACCCGATCGCAAGCATCCAGTCATAGTTGTACCACACACAGAGTGCCAGCAGCAGCGGCAGCAGAGTGAGTCCGAAAAAGATGGCAAAGGCAATGGTATTGCACTTCACACCCTCCATACGGGGTGTATTTTCTATCGGCAAGCGTTCGTCAGGGATAAATCGCATATTATTTGAGATTTGTAAAGTTGAGCGGTGCGTCGATATCGAGCTGTTTGACAGCGGCGATACATGCCTGCAGGTCGTTGATCGATTTGCCTGTCACGCGTATCTCTTCACCACGTATCTGTGCCTGAACTTTGAGCTTCTGATCTTTGATCGCCTTGACGATCTTTTTGGCATCCTCTTTGGAGATGACATCGACGATGGAGAGGACGATTTTGGTATTGCCCCCGCCCGCCTGTGCCCGGCTATGCTCGTTGATCGCCTTGGCGGGAATACCTCTTTTGATCGCTTTGGAGATGACCACATCCATCATTGCTTCGGCTTTGGCATCGCTCGATGAGGTGAGCGTGATGGTTTTGGCTTTTTCATTGTAGTCGATCTCAGCAGTGATCCCCTTGAAATCGTATCTGTTCTTGATCTCTTTCTTCGCCTGTTCGATGGCGTTTTTCATCTCCTGCGCATCGAGTTCGGCGGTGATATCGAAACTGTGCTCTTTGGCCATGCAAGTATCCTTTATATTTTTTACAAAATTATACCATATATCAAAATCCCGGATCGAATCCACCGCCGAACATATCGTCACTGCCGGCGGCAAAAGAGGGATCCATGTAGCCGTATTGGCCGCTTTTGCTGCGAAGCATCATGATATCGGTTTTTGGGTCGATCCCCTGGGGACAGACGGCAGTACATTCACCACAGAGTGTACAGTCCCAGACACCTTTCTCCTGCACTGCATCGATACGGCTCTTCTCATCTGTACAGCGCACATCGCTGGTGTACCGGTAAGCGCGTGTCAGCGCAAAGGGTCCCAGAAAGGCATCGTCTACTTCCAGTACCGGACAGGCGCTGTAACAGCTCGAGCAGAGGATGCAGTCGGTCTGCTTCTCGATCCGTTTTTCATCCTCCGGTTGCATGCTTTCCGGTTTGGCGGGCGCATCGAGCCAACTTTTGACTTGCGTGAGTGTTTTCATCATTTTTTGATGGTCGACGACGAGATCTTTTAGGATCGTCGTTTTGGAGAGAGGTTCGACGACATCTCCCTCTTTGAGTTTGTAGCCGCATGCCAGCTCTTCTCTGCCGTTGACGCGCACGGCGCAGCTGCCGCACACTTCGCTTCTGCAGCCGCTGTTGAAAGTGAGTGAGGCGTCGGTATGTTCTTTGATATAGTAGAGTGCTTCCAGGAGCGTGCACTCCTCCAGCGGTACCTCATACTGCTGCATCACAGCATTTGGTTCCCGGTTTTTACAGTATCTCTGGATCGTCAGTTTCATATCTTCACCTCCTCAAAAGTGATATTCAGGCGGCCATTTTCAAATCTGCAGCGACTCTCTTTGGCAAAACGGGGGTTGGGTTCAGGGAAGTCTGCACGATAGTGTGCCCCCCTGCTCTCTTCTCTGGCCAGTGCACTCTGGGTCAGCGCCTTGACAAGTGTGAGCGCATTTTCAAATTTGATGCGTTCTGTGAGATTTGTATTATAGAGGCTTCCTTTATCATAGAGACCCATCTGTGGCAATTGCGCAATCATCCTCTCGGTTTCTGAAAGAAGTTGTGCGAGGCTGTCACGTTCTTTGATGATTCCGGCGAGGGTGTAGCAGAGTCTGCCCAGGGTTTCTCTCTCTTCGTAAAAATTGACGCTGTTTTCTGTATCGCACAGTTGTGTGATAAAGCTGTTTGTCTGATCTGTGGTGATGACACAGGGAGTATCGGCTCTCTCTCTGGCAAATTCTGCTGAATGTTCCCCGGCTTTCAGCCCAAGCGATACAATCTCCAGCAGTGAGTTACCGCCAAGTCTGTTGGCACCGTGTATATGCGCGTTGGAGCATTCTCCTGCAGCAAAGAGACCCTCGACACTACTCATAAGCCTCTGGTCTACATCGATACCGCCCATACTGTAGTGTGCGACCGGTGCTATAGGTATCAGGTCGGCTACGGGATCTACACCTGCATATGTTTTACACAGTTTACGCTCCTGCGGGATATTCTCTTCTATAAAAGCTTCACCGAGGTGGCGAATATCGAGAAAGACCTCTTTGTCGTTTGTGATCTGCTCCCAGATGGCGCGACTGACGACATCCCGCGGTTTGAGTTCATCGATGAATCTTTCGCCATCTTCATTGACCAGTTTGCCGCCGGCGCCTCTGGCACTTTCGGAGATAAGTACTCCCGAGCCTTTGAGTGCCGTAGGGTGGAATTGTACAAATTCCATATTTGAGATCGTAGCTCCCGCCTTCAATGCAGCAGTGATACCGTCTCCTGTCGTTTGATAGGTATTGGTAGTAAACCCGTGATAGAGCGCGCTGTAGCCTCCTGTTGCGAGTATGACACTTTTTGCCCGGATTGCTTTGACTTCGCCATTTCGTATATCGTAAAAAAGCGCTCCGTTGATACGATTTTCATGAACTGAGAGTTCCAGCAAAAAATGCTCATTGAGCAGGGGGATCTCTTCTTTGAGCGTTTGATCGTAAAGGGTGTGAAGGATCTTCAGACCGGTATAGTCCTGAGAGTAGCAGCTTCTGACAGCTTTTGTGCCGCCGAGTTTACGTTGTGCAATTTTACCCTCCTCTGTTCTGCTGAAGGGAACACCGATGCTATCGAGCCATTTGACCACTTCCGGTCCGTCGTTACAGACCTGCTGAATCATTCTCTTAGATGCAATACGTGCGGAAGCATTGAAAGTATCTTCTGCATGTAGTGTAGTTGAATCATCAGAGATATTCCCCAGCGCCGCATTGAGACCGCCCTGTGCCATGCAAGTCTGGCTTCTGGTGGGAAACCCCTCACTGACGACGAGCAGTGTCGCCTTTTTCATCCTGGCTTTCAGGGCAGCGGAGAGAGCAGCCCCGCCACTGCCGATTATCAATACATCATATATCATGAAAATCCCCTATAAATTTTTTTATTTTATCGAAAAGGCGATTAGCCTAACAGCCAAAATAGTGTTAATAGAGCAAAAGAAAGAGACAGCATATTATGGTAGTGCAAAAACTATACTCCAAACCTAAACCAACATTAAGCGCAAACCCTCACAAGTTAAGCGTAAATTAAGCATGGGTTGTATATAATTCTGCTCCCAACGACGAAGGGGACGCTTGAAAGGCCGATAAAATCGGGATTTGGAGCGAGTTTTTTAAAATTGAAAATGTTAATCTCTGAAATTTGAGTAAGCGATTCGTACGAGAGAGGAATCGAACTAAGATGAGGAACGGAAGTTTTTCATAGAGTTAGAAATTTCACTGAATGCAGAAGCTACGCTTCGTGCTTTAGGTGGAGTCATTGTATTGAAATACAGAAGCTTCGCTTCGTGCTTCAGTTGCAATGAATTTTACCGGGGCTTTGCTCCGGTAAAAGAAAACATCTAATGGAGAGTTTGATCCTGGCTCAGAGTGAACGCTGGCGGCGTGCTTAACACATGCAAGTCGAACGATGAAGCAACTGCTTGCAGTTGTGGATTAGTGGCGCACGGGTGAGTAATGTATAGCTAACCTGCCCTTCAGTGGGGGACAACAGTTGGAAACGACTGCTAATACCCCATACACCTTCTATACATAAGTATAGTCGGGAAAGTTTTTTCGCTGAAGGATGGGGCTATATCGTATCAGCTGGCTGGTGAGGTAACGGCTCACCAGGGCAATGACGCGTAGCTGGTCTGAGAGGATGATCAGCCACACTGGAACTGAGACACGGTCCAGACTCCTACGGGAGGCAGCAGTGGGGAATATTGCACAATGGGGGAAACCCTGATGCAGCAACGCCGCGTGGAGGATGACACATTTCGGTGTGTAAACTCCTTTTATTGGGGAAGAAATTTGACGGTACCCAATGAATAAGCACCGGCTAACTCCGTGCCAGCAGCCGCGGTAATACGGAGGGTGCAAGCGTTACTCGGAATCACTGGGCGTAAAGGACGCGCAGGCGGTTTGGAAAGTCAGATGTGAAAGCCTGTGGCTTAACCATAGAACTGCATTTGAAACTTCCAGACTAGAATGAGGGAGAGGTCAGTGGAATTAGTGGTGTAGGGGTAAAATCCGTAGAGATCACTAGGAATACTCATTGCGAAGGCGACTGACTGGAACTTTATTGACGCTGAGGCGTGAAAGCGTGGGGAGCAAACAGGATTAGATACCCTGGTAGTCCACGCCCTAAACGATGTACACTAGTTGTTGGGATGCAAGTCATCTCAGTGATGCAGTTAACACATTAAGTGTACCGCCTGGGGAGTACGGTCGCAAGATTAAAACTCAAAGGAATAGACGGGGACCCGCACAAGTGGTGGAGCATGTGGTTTAATTCGAAGATACGCGAA
>JANTHT010000142.1 GCA_024762235.1 Sulfurospirillum sp. | reverse complement strand
TTTCGTAGAGTGCTTTTTTAAAGTCTCTCCCATCCCTCTTCAACACTCCCCGCACGTCCGGTAACATACATGATGAAAGCGGCGTTGAGTCGGGCGATATCGAGTAGCGCTTCCGAAGGGTGTTGCAGTTGTTGCAGGGACTCCGCTTTTGAGAGCGGTTCGGTCGCTCTCGCATAGTCTATGCCAAATCTCGCCGGGTCGATCTGGTGCTCTTCGATCTTATCTCCGTCGCAGAGCCAGTATTTGCACCTGGTGTGGATCTCCGGTGAGCCTTCGCTGCCCTGTACTATGACGAGTCGTTTGTAGCGATCGCCGAAGATGGCGGCGTACTTGGCGACGTAGGGTTTGTGAAAGGCGCCGATAAGCGCATGGTCGGCCATGCCGATGTTGTGCAGTTTCTCCAGGGTGTTGAACCCGGTGCGGAGTCCAAGCCGCATGCGCAGCTCTGTCAGTGCGCTGAGTTCGGGAAAGTAGCGCGCCCGGTCGAAAAAGTTGCAGTTTACGGGGAGGTCGATCGCTTCGCACACCTCTTTGAGCGTCGTACCGTTTTTGGAGGGTTGCGGTTTGTCGCCGGTGACGACTATCTGCAGATCGCTCTGTTTCAAAAAGCGCGCGATGAGAGGGAAGAGATAGGGCGCATAGTATCTGCCGTCGTAGGGGTAGCCCAGCTCGACGCCGTTTTCGACTCTCTGTCTACGGATATAGCTGTCGAAGAGATCGCGGGCGGCACGAAACTCTTCGATACTCTCTTCGCGCACGCGCCAGCCGAGCAGAAAGGCGCTGATCTGTTCAGGCCAGACCGACTGCTCCAGAATCTGGCGCATCGTCTCCTGCATCTCTTCGTAGGTCAGTTCCCGGTTCTTTTTTTTGCCGGTACCGACTGCCTTGATCGCTGTGTGGAAATCCATCTGCTTCTCTCCGCTCTGTTACATTGGGGAAATTATAACACTTTTTCATTTCCCCGCGCTGTGACCGGTTTGCAAACGCTTTTGCTGTATACTTTCATGTAAAGATAGTGCAAAAAACGACAAGGAGTATAGCATGGCGCTAAATGTACATATCGATGCGAAGGCGAAAATCTTCAGACTCTTCGATCTGAAACAGTTGATGGGAGAGACCGATCTCGACCTCTCGGAAGTGGATCTCTCCCAGAGCGACGAGATAGGGGCGCTTTTCGAGCGGGTGACGGAGTTTGTCGAGACAGGGGAAGTGGGGGCGTATGACGATATGCTCTTTCACCTGCATGGCATCGATCCGGAGATCTGTGAGATCTCACTGCAAAACGGAGAGGAGAAGGTGGTATCGCTCGACGAGATCATCCTCAAAAACGATGCGATCGCACCCGAGCTCCTCAAAAAACTGGAACGGTACGAATCCGGAAGCCTTTTTCTGGCGACACTGACGACCGGAGATGCGGCGTGGGACTTCATGGGGGATAAAGAGCGTGAAGCGGCCGACCCTTCCAAACTGACCATGCGCTATGTCGACTGCAGCGAAGAGGCCGATACCTACGAGATCATCGCCAGCGCCCTCATGGAAGATCTCTGCGATGTCGTTTCGACAGACGGTATCAGTTACGCACGCGAGAAGCTGGAGTTGCAGGACTTCGTGCTCCATCCCAAACATCTCTACGGCAAACTCTTTGTCGTGACCAAAGCGCTGGAGAGTTCCGCCAGGGTACTGGAGCGTATCGATCCTCCGGGGACGGAACTGCAGGACAACGGCTGGGTCCTCTTTCAGGATGAAGCGGGAGTCTGAAGACTCCCGTTTTGTAGAAGAAGTGGGTCAGGCGCGTGATGCGTTGAGCGCTTCGACCGCTTCGAGCATCAGCAGACCTGACTCGTTGACGCTGTTTTTACCAACATACTTCGCCTCTCTGGCGGCGGTGTAAGCTTTTTCGAACGCTTCGGGGCTCAGGCCGCTGCGTTTGATCGCCTCTTTGATATTTTTGGGCATGATGCGGATCTTCTTCTCTTTCACATACATCGTACCCACCTCTTTGATCGCTTTGACGACACGGTAGATGGTCGGGTTGACCGGTGTGCCGAAACCGGAAGGCACGCCGCTGATCGCTTTGTCCATCATGGCGCCGTACTCTGTCTCGACCACATGTCCGTCCGGCAGGATTTCGACGAACCCTTTGGCTTCGAGTTTGTCGAGCGCTTCGAGGAGATGCATCTTTTCGATCTCGTCTTTGCCCTCCAGGATATCGCCGCAGCTGTATCCGTGGTCAGGGATGCTTTTGAAAACCTCCATCTCGTAACGCGTCATGAAAGGGAGCTTCTCATGTGTGGCGAGCGCTTCGTAGAGCAGTCCTGATTGTGTCGGTTCGTATGTGCCCAGTACACGCTCTTTGCGCGCCTCTTCGATCCACTCTCTGTTGGGTGCACTGAAAACCTTGTTGGAGATGGCCAGGCTTTTGACCGCCCATGAGTGGATGCTGCGTTCGTCAAACTGGTCTTCGATGACGCGTTTACCATCCTCGGTGACATAGTAGACACTCCTGTGGTTCTGCGCCGCTCTCTCGGTGATGAGCCCGAACGCTTCGAGACCGAAGAGGTGGTTTCTGAGGTCGAAGTTCTCATCGTACCATCTGACCATATCTTTGGCCTCCTGGAACTTGCCGGCGATTTCACGTTTTTTGAGCGGCATCTCGTCGAGGCGTCTGCCGTAGTGTTCGACAAGCTTTTTGTATTCGCGTACCTTTCGGTCGACGAGCTCTCTGCGGATCTCTTCCATCGTCGGCACTTCCTCCGGATTGACGGAGGTTTTCTCGTCCCATATGCGCTGGATCGTCTTGAGTACTTCGACCTCCTCTTTTTCGATCGCGAAACTTCGCAGCGGCGCATCGTGCGGATCGCTCCAGACCCTGTAGAGTTCGAGCGCTTTCTCACCGCCGTAGGTGAGGGTGTCGACATCTTCGACGTAGCCCAGCACTTCCAGGTCGGCGAGTGTTTCGACAGGCACCTCTTCACCGTCGGCAACTCTTGCGATATTTTCGAGGATGGAGAGATCGAGAACGGCGCCTTCGTTCGCCCATCCGCCTGCCGCCAGTGTCTCTTTGAGTTTCTGCCCTGCCAGTGTGAAGGTGAAGTACGCACCGTCGGGCATGGAGTAGGTGATCAGACGCATGCTCTCGAGCAGATCTTTGTAGTTCTCCACGTCGGGCAGGTAGTGTGACTCCGTAGGACCTGTAGGCGCTTTACGGACATACTCCGCCAGTCCCGCGTCGATGACGAGTTCGGGGTGCAGAAGATTGTACGCTTCGTAGAGATCGAGCGCCTCCTGTGTCAGCATGCCCTTTTCGTCGGCGAAGCCGCGCTCCTGGAGTACTTCACGCGAGACGGAAGTGGTTCTGTTTTCGTTGCGTACCGCACCGTCGATCATGGCGATCACTTTGTTGCTGACCCATTTGAAGTTCTCTCTCCAGTTGTCGACAGATGCGATCTTCTCCTCTACACGCTGCAGGACCCCTGCGACGATCTCCCCGCCGTAGGTAAACGCTATGTGTGCCGGGTCGGGGTATCGGACGATATTTGCGAGGTTCAGTGCCTCGACGGCTCTTTTGTTGAGGTTGGAAACGTCGATCGCCTTCTCTCCCGATTCGACGATGAAAAGTATGACTTCCGCTGCTTCTTTTTTGATGACCATTTTTGTAGCTCCTTTTTTTCTGTAAATTTATATTTTTGTACTGACATTATTTTAGTCTATTGGTATCAAGTTTGTCTGCTACTTAAGTTGCAAAGTACATTTTTAGTCAAGATGTTCTAGCATGCTGATGGAGGTGACCATGAGACTTTTTATCGCATCCAAAGCGACGCTGCATGACTATGCGCAGATACGGGAAGATTTCGAAGGGATTGTCAGCGGCAAGTGGGTCGAAGAAGCGAATCTGCACCTGACCTGGTACTTTGCCGGTGAGGTGGACGATCCTCTGCCCATCCTGGAAAAACTGTCGCAGATCCCGCCGCTCGCTTCGCCTGTCACACTTAAAGGGCTGGGGATATTTGGTCGTCGGCACAAGATTTTGCATGCCAATGCGGGCGACAAACGGCTCTATAAAAAAGCTTCCGAGTTCAAAAAGGCTGGTTTCGAGCTGGGACGGTTTCATCCGCATGTGACCCTCTGCCGTATCAGGCATATCCAAGATAAAGCGCTATTTTGGCAAAAGGTGAAGGCGTACCGCCATCGCAAACTGGGGGAGATAATGCCGGAGATCGCGCTCTATGAGAGCACGCTCACGGACAAAGGACCGATCTATCGGCGTATCGAGGCGGCGAAGGTTTGTGAAATGTATGCTAAAATGACCGCACGTAAAGAAATAGTACAAAGGATCAGCATGCAGATAAAGATGCAGCCGATGGGCCCCTACCAGACCAACTGTTATATCGTCACGATTAACGGTAAAGATTTCATCATCGATCCGGGCATGGGCGCGACGGAGTGGGTGCTCCAAAATGTCAAAAACCCCGTCGCCATCCTCAACACCCACGGTCACTTCGACCATGTCTGGAGCAACGCCGAACTCAAAGAGAAGCTCAACATTCCCCTCTACGCACCCGAAGGGGACCTCTTCATGCTGGAAAACGATCCGCTGGGGCAGGGGACACCGCCCAGTGAAGCAGACTATGCCGTCAAGGGAGATGAAACAGTCGAGATCGCAGGCGAAAAGATCCGCTACCGCCACTTTCCCGGGCACACCCCCGGCTGCTCGGTCATCGAGATCGGCGACAACTGGTTCAGCGGCGACTTCCTCTTTCAACAGTCGATCGGACGCTGGGACTTCCCCGCATCCAGCGGCGAAGAGATGCTG
>JANTHT010000141.1 GCA_024762235.1 Sulfurospirillum sp. | reverse complement strand
AACAACATCTGCAGCGGTAGGGTCAAAATTTCCCCGAAATTTTGGGGTACCCGCCGTGAAGCCGTTTGAGAGAAGTGAATGATTCAGAGGGTTCAATAATCAATACAAGCAGATACCCGCAACCGGGTGAACAAGGAGGATGTTGTGAGTGCGGATGCAATCATCAATCATGAGGCAACAAAAAATGAGGTGGTCACAGAAGAGATGCAGCAGATCAGGAATATGATTATCCGGACTGTTTCTCAGCGCGAAGCTCTCAAGAGTGAAATGCAGGAGTGGTACGAGCGGTTTCCGGGCACGCGTTTCGGAAAACTCGATAAACTCGCCAATATCGATGCGATGCTCTCGCAACTCGACAGCAACTACAAGCGGTTATGGGACTACTACAATGCAAAGCGTGACTGAATATGCCTGAAAGACGCAGTTATACAACAAAGGGGCGTCTGACGGAGGACCTGGGAAAGATCGAGCAGTATCGAAACATTCTGGAGAAAGATGTTTTTCAAAACGACGAACCCCACTGGCGCCGTATCAGTAAAAATACGATCACCCTTTTTCAGGTTTTGATCGATCAGGATCTTCATGATCTGGTACTGGTGCTGGAGCACTATCCCAGATATACCGAATGGGTCTGCGAGCATTTTCGGTATGCCTACAGTTACAGTGAAAACCGTGCCGATATCGATGCGGCATCCAAACTGCTCTTTCTGGGTGAACCCTACTTCTCGAAACAGTTCGTGCGCAATGTCGTACGCAAACTTCCACAAGTCGACGAATGGTCGCTCGAAGAGATCAAACATTTCGCCACACAACTGAAAGGTAATGAGGATAGCTGGCATCCTGTCATCATCAATCACTACTGCGATACGATCATCGCCTATACAGAAGAGAAAAAACTGCATCCTCTGCAGGCGATCGCACTGACGGCACCGATCAAAAAGATCAGCCGTAAAGCGACATACGACTACGATGCGGATGACAGAGACGCGGTACTTGATATACCCTATATGAATTAAAAGGAGAGCAATGAGCACAGAAGAGACAAAAGAAGCGCTGCTGAAATTGGCCAGAGATGCCTTTGAGAGGGCTTCCACTATCAGAGACAACGAACGGATCGAAGTCTATCTTTATGAGGGCCTCCCGAAAATATCCGATATACTCGGGGAGTCCGATGAGATCCTCTATGGTCCAAACCGACTCCTCTGTTACCGGATCTACGGATACAACTATCTCGAAGATGAGATCAAAACATGGATCGATTATGCACGTGTCATCCCCCAGCCGGTCGACGACACACCGCTTCCCGAACCGACCGATATAGAAAAAGGGATTCGCGATATCGTCAGCGAACTTGCAAAAGCCAAAGGGGTACCTCAGGATGCTATCAGCTCCTTTGAAGTCTTCGCCAATCTTCCGGTCAATCTGCTCGGCACAATCGAGCAGCAGATCCTGGAGTACTGGTGGGGTGCCAAAGAGGATGAAAACGCGAAACTTCTGGCGCTGTCACAGATCGAAGAGGCACTGCAGCACTATCAGGAAGCGTAGGGCGAGATGACGACCAGAGACGAATGGACACAGGAAGAGTATCTGCAGCAAAGGGAGGAAAACGCCCGTAAAGGGATCAAGACACTTCTGGTCGATACGATCAACGCCCCTATAGAGGGTGCCGGGACGACACTCTACAACCCTTTTGAACTACAGAAATATCCGGAAGGAACAGTGCTGGTCTTCTACTGCGATACGGGTAAAAGCACCAAAGAGAGGCTCCCTGAATACCGCAAACGTTTTGCAGGGAAAATCTGTATCTCACTCAGGGGAGGACGGGGGTACTGGCGTAAAACATGCAGTGTCTGATAAGCATGCCGTCAGTGAACTTTATTCACCCCAACTCCACCATGTCGATCGCTTTGTCGGTCAGGCAATAGGTCGTCGCACCGTCATCCTCTTCGGTCATGCAGTTGTTGAGACAGCCTGCTTCCCAGAGTATGTTGATCACCTCGTCTATGATCTCACGTTTTACACTGAGATATCCGGCGATATCGTCTGCATCGTAGACACTGTAGTTCTCTTCGTCACTGAGGTTGTAGATCGCTTTCATGACACTGCGTATCATCGCTGTTTTGTCGTATGTTTCTGACACCGTTCAGTCCTTTAGTTTCACTATCTCTTTTTGCAGCGCAATACGCTGCAGCGGATGCAGAGATGTTCGCTTCAACCACACCTCGTACTCCTGAAGATAGTGTTCTTTGATAAAAGTATGCAAGTTTTGTACTACATCGATCAACCCTTCGAGGTAGTTTTTCGCATCGTCATATCCCAGTTTGCCGATCGGCTGAAGCCTTCGCCGGATGCCCTCTTCCAACTGTTTGTCGAGTCTCTCTTCTACCATCGACACAAACTCGGAAGCGGCGACGGGATCCGCGTAGATATCGTTCCAGATGCGGCCGTTGATCATCTGATCGCATGCGACATCGAGAAAGACCGGAGCAAATCTGAGCACTTTGATCAACTCTTTGAAGTCGTCGTCCACCATCGCGCGAAAGAGCATCCTGGTTCTGTTGCGGATCTTGATGCGAAGCTGCGGTTTTTTGATCACATCCGGGTGGAGTCTCGTAAAACGTTCCCAGGCACCGAGACGCGAGTGGTTGAACGCCATGATCGAAACGATCGGATCGGGATCGCTCACCTGATCCGGATGGGAACCGGAAGGGCGGTAGAAGGCCCACTCCAGACGCGCTTCGACATCCTCATGCTTCAGAAAGAGGGCATCTCCCCTGCGTTCGAAATCGGACTCATCCTTGATCGACTCGATCGCATCCTTATAACTCAGATCATACATCGCTTATCCTTATATCTACAGATCGAAATAGAAGACATCGCCATACTTTTTGAAGCGCGGAATATTCACTTTTTTACTCACCAGAAAGAGTGTCTGTATCGGCGGTGCCTCCTCTATTCTGAAAAAACCGTCGCTGAGCACCATAAGCATGGCACCCGGCTCGATCCTTCGATTCAGATAGTCTGCCACAGGCTCGAACAGCGTTCCGCCGTTGCCTTTCTCAAACGCGATCGCGGGGAGTATCTGCTGCGCATCGTAAGTGACGACGCTTGCAGGGTCGACACTGTCGTCAAAGGGAACCACCGTTACCTTGAAGTCGATACTCATGCGCAGAATTCCGTCGATGATACCCAGAAATTTGGAAAAGGTCTTCTGGTCGATACTCATCGATCGATCCAGCGCGATATAGAGCAGGATACGACTCTGTTCGTAACGATAGCCGGGCAGATAGAGCCCCTGATGCACAAATCGGCGGTTGGGTCTGGAGAAGTCACTCTCTTTGTCGAAAAAACTTTCACTCATGTAGGCATGCAGCAGGGTGGCCAGATCGACTTTGGGGCGGATCACTTCCGAGATCACCTCCAGAAACGAAGCGGGAATATTTCCCTGCTTCTGCGCCGCCCCCATCGCCTGTACGATCAGCGCATCGATCTCCTCCATCGCCGCTTCGGTATCTCCCTCATTTTCGATGAGATCGAGCTTTTGCTCTGTAGGATTCTCTTCGTCCGGTGTTCCTTCCCCCTCCGGATTCTCCTGATAGAGTGCATGGTAGACCTCTTCCACACTGCAATCGCGGAACTTTTCCAGCAGCACTTCATCTTCCGGCCTCTCACCTACCCGTTCAAAATCTTCCAGCAACAGGTTGATCACGATATCGCTGCTTCGGTTCCAGACCTTCTGGTCTCTCTCTTTCATGCGAAAAGGGTGTTTGAGCAGAATATGCAGCAGCGTATGGGCATAGGTGTATTTGAGCCTTCCGTCATCGAGCGTTGCCGTTTTGGCTTCATCGACGAAAATCGCCATGCCGTTGGTTTCGAACGCTTCGTGAATATTCTCATGTGCGACCATCGGCAAAGAGAGCGCGAGTACACTCAGAAAAGGGTGGTCGAAAAGAAACTGTACGCGTATCTTTTCGAGTCGTTTTTCAAACTCAGATGATAAATTCGCCATACTGCTCCAGCCAGGCGTCGAAACGTGCATGGGTTGCCAGAGATTCATCTTTGACGATGACATCTTTAACGAGCATCACCCCAAACTCAGTCGGCAGGGTTTCGCTGAAGGCGAAGAGATGCTCCTGATGCTTTTCGCTGCCGTCATAGTACTCCACCAGTGCGGAGACAAGGGCGTAGAGCAGTGCCGGTTTTTTGGCATCGATCTCTGGATACTCCCCTTCATAGACCAGGGCGACATTGGGGAGATCTTCATAGACTTTGACATAAGAGACGAACTCGATTCCGGCGCTGTAGCCGATGGTACCGTATATCACGGGCAGGATGGCATTGATATTGTTTGCTGTTTTGAGAATGCTGGAGAGCATGTGGTAACTTCTGGGTGTCGCAAAAGCGGGATTGGCGTCATCTTCGACGACCGGTTCCGTCGAGAGTAGATCGGGACGAAATCCCAGAAATCCGATGACAAAGTGGTGCAGTCCCTCTTTCAGTGCAAAGAGTTTGAAATCTTCAAAACGCGCTTCGACATGCAGATGCACCATGCGGTTGGCAAGCGGAGTCGGGAGCCGGAAAACGACACCCCTGTCACTGACCCTGTTTCCCGCGCAGATGATCCGCCACCCTTCGGGAAGGCGGTATTCACCCAACTGTCGGTTGAGTACCAGCTGATAGATCGCCGCCTGCACGGAAGGGGGTGCCGAGTTGAGTTCGTCGAGAAAGAGAATCCCCTCCGACTCCGGATCTTTCGGAAAAAAGACCGGAGGCATCCAGACTGTCTGATTCTCCACGATCGAAGGCACACCCCTCA
>JANTHT010000140.1 GCA_024762235.1 Sulfurospirillum sp. | reverse complement strand
AGCACGACCCAGATAAAAGGGGAGAGAAAGAGGATCGTCACGAGCGGTACGACAAAGAGCATCGACTTCTGCTCCTCTTCGGGAACGTTCTGAAGCGAGATGAGATTGTAGAGGTCGCGGTTGACCCAGATCTCCTGAAAGAGGATAAATCCCAGCATGAGCAACGGCGTTGCGATATGGGCAGGATAGGGCACCACACCATAGTAAAAGAGGAAGAACATGATCGCAAAGAGTCCGCTGGAGAGTTCCGCCAGGATATAGAAAGGTGTTTTGCTGGGGCTGATGACGATCGTGAAAACGGCACTGAGCAGGAGGAGCAGCAGGTAGATGAGCGACCAGAAAGGCACGTAGCAGACCTTGTAGTAAAATATCTGAACGTCATGATACAATGAAAAAGTTAAAATGAGACTATGAGGAGTAAAGATGGAGAATCTCGATCTCTATGCCAAAATCGAACCGATGATCGGCTTTTACGAAGCGTACGAGAATCTCTATGGCCGCTATCTGAAGCTGCTGCAGAAACATCCGGTGCAGAGGGTGCTCGATGTGGGATGCGGCAACGGTAAATTGCTGCAGAAACTGAGCCGCCGATATGAGGCAGCCGGAATCGATATCAGTGCCAAAATGGTGGAGATCGCACGCGGAAAGGGTCTCGATGCGAGGCATATGGGACTGGAAGAGCTTGCGGAAACGTTCGATGCCGTTGTCGCTGTGGCGGATGTGCTCAACTACATGAGACAGAGAGATCTGCAAACTTTTCTGGAGGGGGTGGCGGCGCACCTGGAAGAGGAGGGCATCTTCATGGCCGATATCAACACATGGCACGGGTTTGCGGAAGTGGCGGCGGGTAGTATGAATGTCGATGAAGAGGATCGCTTTCTGGCGATCGATGCAGCGTTCGAGGAGGATGTTTTGCAGACCGATATCGTCTACTTCGAGCGCCAGGGGGACTCTTTTGTGAAGGAGTCCGCGGCAATCATGCAGTACTATTACAGTGTCGATCGTATCGCATCCCTCTCGCCCATGAAGCTGATCGGAATGCATGATGTTTCGCTCTTCTCAATGGAGGAGAGCGATAAAACTATTTTGATTTTTCAGAAGCAGTAAACTTTTAACCCCCATATTAGCCCGTAGTCTGTATAATAAAACCAATTCAATATCCGGACGGTAGTGTAGATGACAAAGAGAGAAACCAGGTTTATATTTGTGACAGGAGGTGTGCTCAGTTCGCTCGGCAAAGGAATCGCTTCGGCGAGTATCGCAGCGCTTCTCAAGCATACGGGACAGAAGGTGAGCATGCTCAAGATCGACCCCTATATCAACGTCGATCCGGGAACGATGAGCCCGATGGAGCATGGCGAGGTTTTTGTCACAGCGGATGGTGCCGAGACCGATCTCGATATCGGTCACTATGAACGCTTCCTCAACATCAGCCTCGGCAAGCAGAATAACTTCACGACCGGACAGGTCTACTCCACGGTGATCGAAAAGGAGCGCCGCGGCGACTATCTGGGCAAGACGATCCAGGTGATTCCGCATATTACCAACGAGATCAAGGAGCGTATCCTCAAAGCGGGTGAAGGAGAGGATATACTCATCGTCGAAGTGGGCGGGACAGTCGGGGATATCGAGAGTCTCCCTTTTCTGGAAGCGATCCGTGAACTCGGCGGCGAACTGGGCAGAAAACGCGCGCTCTATATCCACCTGACCCTCGTCCCCTACCTGAGGGCGGCTGGAGAGTTAAAGACCAAGCCGACACAACACAGTGTGCAGGAGCTGCGGCGTATCGGTATCACCCCGCAGATCGTCATCTGCCGTGCTGAAGTGCCGATCCCCAAAGAGGTGAAACTCAAGCTCGCTTCCGCATGCGGTGTGGAGAAGAACTCTGTCATCGAAGCGTCCGATGCGAAATCTATCTACAAGGTACCGATCAACTTCCTCTCGCAAAATATCCTGACACCGATCTCCGAAAATCTCGATCTGGAACTCAAAATTCCCGAGATGGAGGAGTGGAACGCACTGGTGAAAAATGTCATCGCCCCCAAAAAAGAGGTGACGATCGGATTTGTCGGAAAGTATCTCGATCTGAAAGAGTCTTACAAATCTCTGACAGAGTCATTTGTGCATGTCGGAGCGCATCTGGATACACGGGTCAATCTCAAGTGGATCGACTCCGAATCGATCGATGAGAAGTGTGAAGGAAACCTCTTCTGCGATGTCGACGGTATCCTCGTGGCCGGTGGTTTCGGGCAGCGTGGTGTGGAGGGAAAGATCGAAGCGATCAAGTATGCCAGAGAGCATAAGATCCCTTTCCTGGGGATCTGCCTGGGCATGCAGCTGAGCCTGGTGGAGTTCGCCAGAAATGTGTTGCATCTCGAAGATGCCGACTCGGTCGAGTTCAATCCGGAGTGTAAAAATCCGATCATCTACCTGATCGACGAGTTTATCGATGCCAGCGGTAACAAACAGCTGCGTACACACAAGAGTCCGCTGGGCGGTACGATGCGGCTGGGAGAGTACGCCTGCGATACGAAAGCGGGATCGCTGCTGCGTAAAACCTACGGCGGCGCAAAGACGATTCATGAGCGTCACAGACATCGCTACGAAGCCAATCCGGCTTACAGGGCAGCGTTCGAGAAGGAGGGATTGATCGTCAGCGGTGAGTCTGACGGTCTGATCGAAGTGGTAGAGCTTAAAGAGCACCCGTGGTTTCTGGGTGTGCAGTTTCATCCCGAGTTTACTTCACGACTCAAAAGGCCCAATGCAGCGATACTTGGATTTGTCGAAGCGTCGCTTGCGCACAAAGAGCAGGCCGGGCAAAGTCCGGTGGAGTGATGTCACCTTCACAAAAACTGACCAAAGCCGATATCGAGCGTCTTCTCTCAAACCGTTTTTCGCAGGACAGATGCACGAAACTTGCGCATATCCCGGCACCCGGAAAACTCAAAGATATCACCAAAGCGGCGCAGCGTATCAAAGCAGCGATCCAAAAAGGTGAAAAGATCGCAGTGGTGGGAGATTATGATGCAGACGGCGTGATATCGTCTGTCATCATCACCGAGTTTTTTGAAGATATCGGCGTCGACGTCACGCTGAAGATTCCCAACCGTTTCACCGATGGTTACGGTATCAGTCCCGCGATCGTCGAAACACTCGATGCCGATGTGATCATCACGGTAGACAACGGCATCTCGGCGTATGCGGCGGGAGAGCTGTGCAAAGAGCGTGGGATCGACCTGATTATCACTGACCATCACAATATTCCCGAGAGAGTCCCGGAGGCGTATGCCATCGTCGATCCGAAACAGGAGGCATGCCCGTTTCCCAACAACGAGATATGCGGCGCACAGGTGGCGTGGTATCTCTGTGCCGCGATCAAGGAGGAGATGGGACTCGCCTACAACCTCTCGAAATTTCTCGATCTGCTGGCTATCGCGATCATGGCGGACATGATGGAACTCAAAGATATGAATCGTGCGATGGTCAAAAGCGGGCTTAAATATCTCAATGCAAAAAAACGTCCGGCGTTTCGTGCGATCGCAGAGTTTTTCAGAAAGAGCCACTTTCGCAGTGAAGATATCTCGTTTCTGATTGCGCCGCTGATCAACAGTTCAGGACGTATTGAAGATGCTATGCGCTCCTATGAACTGCTGCGTGCGAAGAGCGATACCGAGGCGATGGAGAAACTGCTCTATATCGTCGATCTGAACAATCGCAGAAAAGAGATCGAACTGGAGCTTTTCCAGGCCTCTTTGGCACTGGTGGAGAAAGAGAAGAAGATCATCGTCGTCTGGGGAGAGGCGTGGCATGAAGGGGTGATCGGGATCGTCGCGTCACGTCTCTCGCGCCGGTTCGGAAAGCCCACGATCGTCTTTTCGGTGACAGAGGGTGTGGCCAAAGGGAGTGCGCGCAGTGTCGGCGAGATCAACATCCTCGAACATATCGCCGCCCAGGCGGATCTGCTCAAAGGATTCGGCGGACACAAGGGCGCTGCGGGAATGGGTATGGCTGCAGAGAACCTGCCGCTTTTCAAAGCGCGAATGGAAGCGTCTCTTGAAGGGGTGGATGATGAAAAGTTCGTTTCAAAAAGCGAAGTACTCGGAGAGATAGACCCCGGTGCGATCGACTTCGAACTGCTTGACATTCTCGAGGAGTTCGAACCGTACGGACAGAAAAATCCGGTACCCAGTTTCATCCTCAAAGATGCAGTCGTGAAAGTGGAGAAGGTGATCGGACAGAACCGGAACCATCAAAAGATCATTCTGGCCTCAGATAACGTCACACTGGAGTCGATTCACTTCAACTTTACGCAGAAAGTGAACAGCGGCGAGAGGGTCGACGTGGTCTGTACGATCTCCAAAAACGAGTTTCGCGGCAATGTATCGCCGCAGCTGATGATACGGGAGATAGTCACCGGCTCATGATGCTTTGCACTTGGGGCAGACGCCGGTAAGTATCAGGGTTTTCTCAGTGATATCGTAGTGGCTCACGTTGGCTGCGGTTTGGGTCACTTTCTCCAGGTCGAGGTCGATATCTTCCACTTTGCCGCAATGTCCACAGACAATATGCGAATGGGGTGATTTGGTTAGTTCATATTTCGATTTCTGTCCCGGAACTCTGACCTCCTCTATGAAGCCCTGTTCCATCATGGCATTGATGTTTTTGTAGACAGTCGCCAAAGAGATGGATGGAAATTTCTTTTTAATCGCCTCGTAAAGTTCTTCGATACTAAGATGGATGTGTCCATCGAGTTCTTCGACGATCGCCAGGCGCTGCGGTGTCACTTTTATTTTCCGCTCTCTGAGCAGACTCTCATACTTTTGCATAATTTATCCCTTTTCCCCTGAA
>JANTHT010000139.1 GCA_024762235.1 Sulfurospirillum sp. | reverse complement strand
CTGCTGCTGGAAGCATGTCTGGAACTCTTTCAGCATGACTATATCGTAGGAATACAGGATATGGGTGCTGCGGGCTTGACTTCCAGCTCTTTCGAGATGGCGGGTCGCAGCGGCAGCGGTATGAAGATGGATCTTGACAAAGTCCCTGCGCGTGAAGAGGGGATGACCCCTTACGAATTCATGCTTTCGGAGTCACAGGAGCGCATGCTGATCTGTGCCAAAAAGGGGTGTGAACAGCAGATTATCGATATTTTCGAGAAGTGGGATCTCGATGTCGCGGTAGTCGGTGAAGTGACCGATACGGGCGATATGGAGCTCTACTGGCATGGTGAAAAGGTGGCCGATATCCCTATCGATCCGATTACCGAGGAGGCGCCCGTACTCGACCGTCCTGTCCAAAGACCCGCCTATCTCGACGAAATCTCAGAAGTGACGATCGACGACTTCAGTCCCGTCGACAATCAGAGTGCCTTTGAAAAACTGCTTGCCTCTATGGAGGTGGTCGACAAGCACTGGCTCTATGAGCAGTATGACTCGATGGTGCAGACCAATACGGTCAAGGGACCCGGTACGACCGATGCGAGTGTCATCCGTGTCAAGGAGACGGGTAAAGCGATCGCGATGAGCAGTGACTGCAACCCGAGATACTGCTACATCGACCCCAAAGGGGGTGCTGCGGCAGCGGTGATGGAAAGCGGCCGTAACGTGGCGATGAGCGGTGCCATTCCGCTGGCGATCACAGATTGTCTCAACTATGGAAACCCGGAAAAACCGGAGACGATGTGGCAGTTCGCACAGGGGTGTGAAGGGATCAAAGAGGCGTGTAAGAACCTCAATACACCGGTTGTCAGCGGCAACGTCTCCCTCTACAACGAAACGGAAGGCGTAGGTGTCTTCCCGACGCCGACGATCGCGATGGTCGGTGTCAACGCATCGCAGAAACGCATCTTGCCCTCCGCCCTGCAGGAAGAGGGGAGCAGACTCTATCTGCTGGGAGAGACCGGGCATCATTTCGGCGGTTCTCTCTACATGAAAACACTCTACGGCAAGGTAGCCGGAAAACTGGCGCCTCTCGATTTTGAAAAAGAGCGCGCTTTGTGGGATTTCGTCATCGCTGCAAATGAAAAAGGTCTGCTCAGGGCGGCCAAAGATGTAAGCGTCGGCGGACTCGCGATCACTTTGGCAAAGATGGCTGCCACCGGAGGCAAAGGTGTTACCGCATCACTCACTATGCAAGATGGTCGCGATATCTTCAGTGAAAGTTTCTCGCGCGCCATCGTCGAAACAGAGGATAGTGACGCTTTTGAAACTTTCGCCAGAGCACATGCCGTCGCATATACGGAACTGGGGCGTGTCGGCGGCAGTCGTTTCGTCTGTAACGATGTTACAGTTGATATGAACCATTTAAAAGAGAGATTCTATAACAGATTCGAGGAAGTGATTACGCAAGACCTTTAAGAGAGTCAAAATAAGAGACCCTTTTTAAGTTTAATGTAAATATTATTTTACTAAAATGATTTTAGATTGACTTAAAAAGGGCTTTCTCAGATGCAACCTCTTACCTATTTTGAAAAGAACTCTATGCGTAAGTCGTACCGCACGACGATACCGCTCTTTATCGTAATCGACCAGGAGAGTCATCGGGCATTGGACTGGTCGCTGACAGGTGCCGCCATCGCAGCGCTCGATACGCCTTTGCAACCCGGTGAGATCATCGAGGGTATCATTTTGCTGAAGATGCCGGATGCCACGGTTTCGATGCCCGTAAAACTGAAACATATCTACACCGGTGAGGGCAGAAGCGGCTTCGCTTTCGAAAATCTGAGTGAAAAAAACAGAAATCTGTTGCGGCGTTTCATCGAACTTTCGATCGAAGGGAAAATAGAGAATACGGACGATGTGATCGCTGTCTATGAAGAACCGGATATCGAAACACCGGTCCAGACACCTGTCAGACTCCAGGATGAAGAGTCCGGGACTCTGAAAAGCTACTTCCTCCGATCCTCGTTTCGCTATATCGCAGCCGGATTGGCACTGCTTACGCTGTTTGGTCTGCTCCTTTTTTACAACCTGCGATACGCTTATGAAGGAAGCGGTATCGTTACCGGTAACGACAGAAAGATCTACCCGCTCCAGAGTGCCGTTGTATCGAGACTATATGTCAGGGAGGGAGAGCGTGTCAAAGCCGGAGATCCGCTTCTTCAGCTTGACAGCAGCGCAATCCGCTATCAGCTTTCGCTGCTCGAGTCACAGAAGCGGGAAGCGATGAAACGTTATGAACTTGCAAAAAAACGTCAGACCGAAGAGCGTGTCGTGCCCAACAGCGGTTTGATTCGTCTCCTGGAGAAGAGGGTGGCGCTTGCATATGGGGAGCTGCAAAACGCAAAAAAACAGTATGCCGGCAGGCTTATCACCAAAAGTGTGCTTGAAGGTGCAAGACGCAGATGGCTCGATGCCGGCGCAAAACTGGAACGTGCCAGAGTCGATTCCAGACTATTGCGGAAAAAACTTGCAGAGAATCCCGGTGATACGCAAGCACCCGATACGGAGGAGAGCGATGTCAGGATCGCCTATCTGAAAAATCTTCTGAAACAGTACCGTATCACGGCACCGGTGGAGGGTATCGTCTATGAAATATATGCGACAGAGGGGCAGCAGGCACAACCCAGCACACCGGTGATGGCGCTCTGGGTACGCCAAAAACCGACAATCGTCGTCAACATCCCCAACAGTTATCTCTCCGATATCTCGGCCGGGGAGCAAGTCGATATTGTCGACAAGAAGAGCAGGAAGAGTTACAGCGGTATCGTCAAAAAAATAGGGAGTGTCAACGAAAATCTCGATGCGGAGCGTTTCAGCGTGACAATCGAACCTTCCGTTTCGCTCGACACGCTGGCACCGCATCAGAGAGTGGAAGTTCTCTTTAAAAGAGCATTTTAGGAATGAAATTTCGCTACGATCGCAAAGGTGCTCTGGACTCTTTGATACTCCCTGCACTTCTGTACGGATCACTGGCGCTGATTGTCGTGGCGCTGATCTTTCCCAAATATGTTCTGCTCAAACATGGTGCACTGGTGGGACTGGGTATTTTCGCTGCATGGCGTTACGGCTGGATGCTGCTCAACTACAGTCGAGCTTTTCTCTATGCCAGATTTTACTACCCTGTACTCAAACGCAAAATCGATGCACTTCCGCTGCACAAACGCTATCCGAAATACCTCTTTTTTATGATTCCCTCCTACAGAGAGGATTTCTGGGTCACTGCCGAAACTTTTCGTGCCATCTTTGACGCGTGTGTCACGATCCCTTCGAAAGTGACGATCGTCATCGCTACGGGATCGGCCAAAGAGGATGCATTGATCCGAAAAATGGCAAGAGCTTACAGGCATAAAAAAGAGGTAAAACTCATTTTTATGCATCAAAATAGTGGAAAACGGCTGGCGATGGGCCATGCCCTGCGTGCCATCGCAAGAATCTGGCATAAAGAGGTCACCAACGATCCTGACAGTGTCACGATTTTTATGGATGGAGACAGCTATATAGAGAAGGGATTTTTACGAAAATTGCTTCCTTTTTTTGCCATAAGTTCAAAAATTGGCGCCGTCACTACCAATGAAGTTGCTTTTATCGATACCAAAAACAGCTGGTACAGGGATTGGTTCAATCTCAAATTCGGACAACGTCATATACTCTTCCAGTCGCACGCACTCTCCAAAAAAGTTTTGACATTGACCGGAAGGCTGAGTGCCTACCGCACTTCAATTGTCGTAGAAGAGGCGTTTATCAGACAGGTCGAGCACGATATCATACTCTCTGCGATTCACGGCAAATTTCGTTTCCTGATGGGGGATGACAAGAGTACGTGGTACTATCTGCTGAAACATGGCTGGGAGATGCTCTATCTGCCCGATCTGCTCTGTATCACTCTTGAGAGCAGAGACGGGAGTTTCCTGAAATTGAGTCGAACGCTTCCCTATCGCTGGTTTGGCAACACACTCAGAAACAACAGCCGGGCTCTGGCACTCGGTCCCCGAAAGACAGGCTGGTTCATCTGGTATGCCATTTTCGATCAGAGATTGGTCATGTGGACCTCCCTGGTGGGGATCAGCAGTGCGATCATTCTGTCACTTTTCGTATCGCCGTGGTACCTGCTCTTTTTTCTCGTATGGATCGTTCTGGTGCGTCTCTTTCAACTCTTTGTCATCGCACTGGGCGGGCACTATGTCAGCTGGAGAAGCCTGCCGCTGATTCTCTATACCCAGTGGGTCGGAGCGCTTGTCAAGATCAGGGCCTTCTACAATCTGTCAGACCAAAACTGGTCCAAAAACAGTGATATACAATCAGGCAGTAAAGACCGGGTGCATATCGACCATCCCCTGGTTGCAGTGATGCCGAAGATCATGATGGCAGTGGGTGTGGGCAGTTTCATCCTGTTGCTATTGCTGAGTCACGGTGTTTTACGCATTCCGGATACTCTGACAATATTTCTGCATGACCGTTTTGAAACTGTGGATTCGTCGGCGCTCAACGCATATGAGAATCATTTTCCCATCTCATCGAAAATGGGCGAAGGAAGGTATGAAATCTTTCATCTCTCAAAATACGGTGTCAGTACGTCGGGGCATCGAAATGGTGCAATTATCAGCAGCCTGATCGCTGCGTCCGACCCGAAACGGCATCTGATTCTGATCCTGCCGCCGGGAGAGATTCCTCTCTATCAGCCGATTGTAATCCGGCGAAGCCATGTGACGCTAACAGGTAGCGCTGAGGAAGATACACTGCTACACTCCTTCATAAAAGGGAGCAATAAAAACGGTGTGATACGTGTTGCCGGAAAACGCAGTAAGCGTCTTGGATATACGATGCAATCGATCTACAGAAATCAAAGCGCATT
>JANTHT010000138.1 GCA_024762235.1 Sulfurospirillum sp. | reverse complement strand
AAGTGCCAAAAAACATTCAAGTTCTTTTGGCACCTGCCGATATAGTACTACAGGCGAAGGAAGCCTCCTTCAAATGCCTCTTTTGTTCCGGGTTAGCTCAGTTGGTAGAGCAGCAGGCTGTTAACTTGTTGGTCGTTGGTTCGAATCCTTCACCCGGAGCCATTTCTTTATTGTGAACAATTCCAATTATGTATCGGTTTTAACTTCATGAAACATTTTTCTTCTTATATATCATTTCTGTTATCAGTTTTTTTGTTGATTCATTTCTCTGGATGTAATAGAACAGACGACGATTTTGATATTGACAATGCTCCTGCGGCAGAAGTTCCGACCCCCGATAGCAATAAGACCACAGATACAAATGAGAGTGCTGCTCCCACCCTTGTGGTAATATATAAGACAGGAATAGATGATGGTATCATCGCAGGAGAACCGTTTGGTGCAGATAGAAACTTCACTGCCGAAACGATAGACGGTGACAGAATTGTCCATGTCGGAGTACGTACATGGCAGGACAGTGTGATGAATGAAGAGGGGCGTTTTACCCAGGAAGAGGCAGTGCGTTACTGTCAAAATCTCGTATATGCCTCATTTGATGACTGGCGTTTGCCAAATCGCCATGAAATGTATGAGATTGTCAATTATGGGCATACATACACTGATAAACCGACAATAGATGATATCTTCCAACATGCTACAAAGCGTTACTACTGGATATCAGAGAATCTGATTGGGCATAATCACAATATACTCAGCAATCTCGCTTTTACAATCAGTTTGACAGACGGTGTATCCTATCCAATGGATAGAAGTCAGAGATTGTTTTTGCGTTGTGTGAGAGGAGAGCGTTTGTTTTACATCAACTATATAGAGAGGGGTTCAGATGGCATCTATCATGATCAAAAAACCGGTTTTATGTGGGCTAAAATCGCTGGTCCGGAAACGATGTCATCAGCCAAGTCGCGTTGTGAAAATCTGCTCTTTAGCGGATACAGTGACTGGCGTCTCCCCAATATCAACGAGTTACATACAGTGATGCCATCTGTTGTGGATGAGAGCAGATACCCCTATCTGTCAGAACCTCTGTTGCGTGATGCTCCGCATCAGTTGTGGTCGTCAACGATAAGAGATACAGCGTATGGACGCTACCTTGACAACTATTGGAACAATAGCTGGGGTGGTACTGTGCTCGCGGATGGGACAGTTATCCTGCCCGACAGCGATCATCCGCTGGGAAGGGATATCATGAATGACGCGACGATTCAAATGGAAGACAATGATAGTGTGTATAGTATCTGTATACGCGGCGGGCATCTCTGATAGTCGACAATTCCCTTTTCAGTAAAAACCCCTTTTTATTATGGTATCATAAGCTATTTTTATACATAAAGGGGGTTGACGATGCGATTATCTGCAATAATAACCTTTTTTCTGGGGAGTATTTTGTTTTTACACGGTGCGGAGCGTTTTGAAAACCGCGGCGTCGATGTACGGATTACGCAGAAAAAGGGTCAGACAACGCACTATCTTGTCCGGCGGGAGCGTCCCGATGTCTGCCGTAAACTCGCTCCAAACAATGCAAATCTCTGGAGTGGTGCGTATGCGGGGGAAAAGGTTCCTGCTGCATGCAAGGGAACCTATGTGCAAACCACCGGCTCTCTGCAGCCTATCGTCATGGATGATGAGATAGAGACCTATGGTGAGCTGGAAGTGCTCGCATTTTTGTCAGAGATGCAATCGGATCCGGACAAAGTACTGATCGATACCCGTAAAGAAGAGATGTTTCGTTACCGTACGATTCCAGGCGCGGTCAATATGCCTTTTTACTATTTCAAAGAACATATGCACTACCCGGATGAGCTGGAGTACGCATTCAACTATCTGGGAGGCGTGAAGGACAAAGAGGGGCACTACCATTTTGAAAAGCCCAAAACGATACTGATTTTCTGCAACGGTCCCTGGTGTTCACTCTCTACGCGCTTCGCGGAGGGGATCGTCGATGCCGGCTTTCCGGCTGAGCATATCAAATGGTATCGCGGTGGCATGCAGTCGTGGCTGATAGGCGGTTTTACATCGACGCGTCCCAAAACTCTCAGTGAGGCGAAGTGATATGTCTGCAAAAAAACTGGTCCTCGACTTCACCAATCTGATGCAGTATTTTGCCATCACGATCGTCTTTTTGATCATCACTATGGTTTTGGCGAGTTTTGGCAATATCTTTACAAATATCTTTCACTATATCGGTGATTTCGCCTTTTTTGTACTCTTTCTCTATCTGGGCTATCTGCTCACCAACAGAATCTGCATGCTCAGTATGAAAGGCAAAAAGCTTCAGGCGTGGCTCTGGACGGCACTCTACTTTTTCATGGCGTTTGTCATCTTTTCCGACGGGCACGGCAGTGTACCGCACTCCGAAAATCTCTTCGAAAAGCTGATGCTCATTCCCGTGACGGCATGGATTTTCCTTAAGAGCCTCTTTCTGCCACTCATCTTTCTGGGGGTCGCACTGCTGCACAATGCGCTGATGTATCTCATCTGCCAGCCCTGTCGTCAGGAGTATCTCTGAGTTTTTCAGTCCCCTTTAACATATAAGATATTATAATAACTTATAATAAATGAAAAGGGGCGAACTTATGCAAAAGATCATTTCAATCGTTACGGCGACATTGCTTGGTACAGCGCTGCATGCAGTTACATTTGAAAAAGCCTATGGCGGTCCCGATGAGGATCTCGCCAAATCGGTCATCGTCACCGACGACGGTTTCACGGTGATAGGGCAGACCCATGCACACAGGGAGCGGCGTGCTGATATGTATATCATCCATATGGATAAAAAGGGTAACAAGCTCTGGAGCAAGGCGATCGGCGGTCGTGACGATGAAGAGGGCGATGCGATCCTGGCTACCAAAGATGGCTACATGGCGGTCGGTACGACCGAGAGTTTCGGCAGTGACCGTTCGAGTATCTACACCGTCAAACTCGACAAAGAGGGTGATGCGCAGTGGCAGAAGGCTTATTTCAGCAGCGACGACAGCTACTATTACGGGACCGGTATTGCCAAAACGAGTGATGGTTTCAAAGTGGTCGGCTGGGAGAATAAACTGGAGTTTTTCGATGCAGAAGTATTCGGTTATGTCGTCGACATCGACACAGAGGGTGAGCGCCGGCGCACCAGACGTTACGGCAGTGAAGATGACGACATGCTCTACGACGTGATCAAAACGGAGGGCGGCTATGTGATGGTCGGTGCGAGTGAGAGTTTTCGTGACGACTACGGTTTTGACGCATGGGCGGTCAAAATCGACGAGAAGGGCAAAGTGCTCTGGAACAGAATCTACGGCTGGGGATACGACGAAAGCGCCTATGCGATCGCTCCGGCGAAAGATGGCGGCTTCATGCTGGCGGGCATCACCAAAAGCAACCGTGACAAGCGTGACGAAGTCTATGTCGTGCGCATCGACAAAAACGGCAAGATGCTCTGGCAAAACACTTACGGCGGCCGCTACGACGACGAAGCGTTCGATATCGTCGCTGACAAAGAGGGCTACGTCATCACCGGTCTGACCGAATCCAACAGCCACGGCCGTGAAGATCTCTATCTACTCAAGATCGACGACAAAGGGCGTGTTGTCTGGGACCGAAACTACGGCGGACGTGACAGCGATGTAGGATATGGCCTCGCCGCGACGGATGACGGCTATATCGTCGTGGGAGAGACCGAGAGTTACGGCAACGGCCGCAAAGATGCCTACATCCTCAAAGTGAACAAAAAAGGGTTGCTCAAATAGCGACCCGTCGTACTATACTTTGCGTTCCGTCTCGTATTTCTCCATACCGTTTCAAAGTACAACTCCGCCTTTTCTTTAACCCCTGCGATCATCAATCTTTTGTCTCCATCGGTAACAAAGATTTGAAAAAAAGCGCATAATCACCATTTTAATGAAAACGAATATCAAAATAATGATCATTTAAGTTTACATCGATATGATTCCACCTGAAAATGAAAATAAATATCAAATAAGGACAAGAATGAAAAAGTTACTATCACTTTCAGGAGCGATAATTTTGGCAACGGCGCTGCATGCATCGGATGCAAATATCGAGAAGAGGCTGGAAATGCTTGAGGGGAAGGTAGAAAAACTCAGTGCAGAAAATAACGTATTGACAGAAGAGCTGACATCTTTAGAGAGTGAAAAATGGTATCAGAGTGTTGACGTATCGAAGTCCCAGAGTGGTATGGGCGCCGCCGCCTCGAAAGTCTACTACTCGCAGAACCCGCTCTCAATCGGCGGTTACGGGGAAGTCTACTACACCAATCCGAGTAACAAAGATGCCTATACCGATGTCTACAGGTTTATCCCGTATATAGGGTATAAATTCTCTGACAACATCATACTCAATACCGAGATAGAGTTCGAACACGGGGGCGATAAAGTATTGATCGAATTTCTCTACCTCGATTTTATTCTCAACAAATATGCGAATATCAGAGTCGGTCAGCAACTCGTACCGGTCGGTCTGATCAACCTGCGCCACGAACCGACACTCTTCCCTACAGTGCTCAGGCCGGAAACGGAGACTTACGTGATACCCAGTACATGGAATGAACTGGGTGTGACACTCTATGGAGAGACGGAGACTTTTGCCTATCAGTTCGGTATCATCAACGCGTTGAATTTCGACAGTGAGGAGACGAGAAGCGGCGCATTGAAGTGGATTAAAAATGCCAGACGGGGGAGTAAGGAGAAGATCGCTGCAAGGGAAGCGGCATTTACCGGACGCATAGACTATACGGGCATAGAAGGGTTGAAAACCGGTGTCAGTCTCTACTATGGAGACGGTACGAATGTCAAGGGAGCGGATATCGACGGTACATCGATGTTTCTTTATGATCTGCACGC
>JANTHT010000137.1 GCA_024762235.1 Sulfurospirillum sp. | reverse complement strand
AATTAATTTTCTCATTAAAAAAGTTCCATAGCCCCTTTGCCCTATAATCACACCTCGATTGAATCTTCCAGAGGATGCAACAAAGTAAAAAGGAGTCGGCATGCTGCGCGGTTGTAAACACTACTTCAGTATGTTCGGTATTCTCCTTTGTACGAGCAACGCTACTCTGGCGAAACTCTTTTGCCGCTGGCTGCGATACAGCCTGGATCGTGTCGCGCACGCTACTCTGCTGGAGGCGACACTTCAGCGCAGCGATCCGCACCGCAGGCAGATCTACCAACAAACATTTCCAAAGGATACCCTATATGAAAAGTAAACGCACACTCTCTCTTGCACTGCTTCTGAGTGCTTCACTCTACGCTTCCGGGACACACACCACACAACTCTCTCCGATCGTCGTCACGCCTGCCAAAACCGCCGAACCGTTGCAGCAGGTCACTTCCGACATCACTGTCGTGACCGACGAGGATATCCGTGAACGCGGTTTTATCACCGTCGATCAACTGCTCGCCACGCTGCCGGGTATTCAGATGCAGCGCAACGGGGGTGTTGGACAGAGTGCATCGGTACGCATCCGCGGCTTCGACAGCAACCGGGTACTGGTTATGATAGACGGTATCCGATACAACGATCCGACGCTGATCGGCGGCGCGGCGAACTTCGCCCACCTGCTGACGGACGATATCGCCCGCATCGAAATCATCCGCGGGCCGCAGTCGGGAGTCTGGGGTGCCGATGCGAGTGCCGGTGTGATCAATATCATCACGAAGAGGGCAGTCAAAGAGGGATTCAGCGCTACGCTTTTTGGTGAATACGGCAGTTTCGATACCAGAAAGTTCGGCTTCAACACCGCTTACAAAAAGGGCCCTTTTGACGCTGCACTTGACATCGTACGTCTTGAGAGTGACGGTTTCAGCGCGATCGCTCCCGATGAAGAGAATCTTGACGACTATGAAGATGATGCCTATAAAAACAGTACCGTCAACCTGCGCCTTGGGTATGCGATCACAGACAACGACACGCTACAGGGTACGTTCAACTACATCGACGCCACGACAGATTATGACGGTTACGACGCCAATTTCATGCCCGATCCAAACGACACCAACAGCAGTGTCGACACCAAAGAGCAGCTTGCGCGCATCGATTACAGGCACACCTTCGAGAAGGGATCTCTCTCGCTCTACGGGGCACAGTCACGTTTCAAGAGAGATCTTGCGACCGGTTTTACGAAGCGCTACAAAGGGCGTGTCGACGAAGTCGGCCTCAACGGCAGATACGACTATATCGATGACGGCTTTCTGGTCGCCGGTCTGGATCAGAAGCGCTTCAAAGATGAAGCGGTCGTCGACAACGCCTATAAAAACCAGGGCATTTTCGTGACCAACAGCAACACTTTTGCCGGAGTCACCGGCGGCGGTACAATCGTCACAGAGTCTCTGCGCTATGACAAATTCGACGCCTTCGACAACCGTTTGACATGGAAAGTGGGACTCAAACATCTGCATGCAAATCTGCCGGGATTCTGGACAGCCTTCAACTATGCAACAGCATACAATGTCCCGACACTCTACCAGCTCTATTCTCCCTACGGCAACCCGGATCTCAATCCCGAAAAGACGAAGGGATTCGATCTCACCGCCCACTACAAAGGGGCGCAGATCACCTATTTCGACAACAGCATCGACGAGATGATCGATTTCGGTCCCGACTACAAATATGCCAACATCAGCGGTAAGAGCAGTTTCAGGGGGGTCGAACTCTCCTATAGCGGCAGTTACGAACCGCTCTCCCTCTCCTACGGTTTCAATTACACCTGGCTCCAGGCGGAGGACAAAGATGGCAACGATCTTCCAAGACGTGCCAAAAACAGTGCCAATCTCACACTCGACTACTACGGCATCCCGGATGCGCATATCGGGCTTCTGACGAAATATGTCGGTAAACGCAAAAAGTCTCCCTACGACCAGAACCCCGAAGTGGACGACAAAGCCTACACGGTGGTGGATATGAATGGTGACTATCGTGTGACTCCTGCACTGAGCCTTTATGCCAGAGTGGAAAATCTGCTCGATAAAAGTTACCAGGATATCAGCGGATACGCCACTTCACCCCGTGCTTTCTACGTCGGGTTCCGATACCGCGTCAGATAATAATTTATGCGAAAAGGATCTATCGGGTGGCTGCTGTTGATCATGCTGATACCGCTCTGGCTGCATGCGCAGAAGCGTGAACGGATCGTCTCGCTCTCTCCGGCACTGACCGATATGGTGTATGCACTGGGTGCGGGAGCAGATATCGTCGGCGTGACAACCAATGCCCACTATCCTCCGGAAGCAGAGAAGCATCCGAAAGTGGGGGACTATTTCGGTGTTTCTGTGGAGAAGATCGTCGCACTCTCTCCGACACTGGTAGTGCTGCAGCGCAACAATATCGCTCTCGCACAGAAGCTGCGTCGGCTGGGTATCGAGACATTGCCGATACGGCTCGGTTCACTCGAAGATATCCGGCGCGCGCTCACAACGCTGGGAGCGCGGCTGGGGCATCGGGCGCGTGCAGCGCGTCTCAATCGCACGATCGATGCCGCGCTCGCATCGCTCAAAGGCATCGTACAGGGAAAGAAGGTTTTGATCGTTTTCGGAAGCTACGCGAAACTCGACAAAGCGATCTACGCTGCGGGAAACAATCTCTACTTCGCAGATATCATCCGCGCTTCAGGGAACCGCAACGCCGTCACATCCGGTTTCGACAGACAGCCTGTGCTCGATTACGAGAGCGTGCTTGTAACCGATCCCGATATCGTCTATATCCTTACCCATCAGCGCGATACCTCCGAAGCTGCGCGGCAAAAAGTGTTGCGTCCGTGGCGTCGGGTACCGGTCAAAGCGGCAAAGTATGGTACAATCTATCTCAACACAGATTCGGCAGCAACGATCCCGGGACCGAGGGTCGTCACATTCATAGAGGCTTTCAGAGAGATTTTAAAAGATGCTAGAACTCGATTTACCGAAACTCAGCCATAAAGGGCGTACCCTGCTGCATGAGATAGCCTTCAGGGTGGAAGAGGGGCAGGCACTTACGCTCATGGGACCCAATGGTGCAGGAAAAAGCAGCCTCGCCAGAGTGCTTTGCGGGCTGGTCCCCTCCCACAAAGCGGTGCGCATCGACGGAAGCTATCTCGAAGAGATGCCTGCTGAAATGCGTCGCACTCTGATCAACTACATCCCGCCCAAACTCGAACTCTATGACGATTTCATGCGCGTGCGAGACTATCTTGCACTGTGCGGGGAGGGTGACGGCGCTGCAGCGCTGGAAAGATTCGGCATCTCCTCTCTCGTCGATGCGTACCTTGCAAAATTGAGCAGCGGCGAACAGCAGATGGTGATGCTCGCCTGTGCAGATCTACACGCAGCGAAATATACGATATACGACGAACCGACCGCCAATCTCGATCCCCTGCGGACACAGCAGGTCTTTGGCTACCTGAAGGGGCAGGATCGGCAAAAGATCGTCATCACGCACGATATGCAGCTGGCTTTCAAACTCGGTTTCCCGATCTACTATCTGCATGAAGGGAGAGGATACTACTACAGAAATTCCGAAAGCTTTTTCTCTGAAAGCAATCTCCGTCGTCTTTTTGGAGAAAGCCTGTTGAGACGGGGGGATATTGTGGTGGTCAACCTGTGAAGTCCGCACTCTCTCTCCTCTTTTTTACGTTCCTCTTTGCAGCGAGTCTGTTGACAGGTAATGTGTCGCTGGATCTTTCCCAACTCTTTGTGCCGGGGAGTCAGGAGGCGACGATTTTGCTGCAACTCAGAGTGCCGAGAACCCTTCTCGCGTTTCTCAGTGGCGGTATACTGGCGCTTTCCGGGTTGCTCTTTCAGACCATCTTCCGCAATCCGCTCACGACTCCTTTCACACTGGGTATCTCCAGTGGCGCGACGCTGGGGGCGAGTGTCGCGATTTTGACAGGGTGGGGGGCGCATGCGCTTCTGGGTATTTCGACAGTGGAACTCTTCGGTTTTCTGGGAGCGCTCACCACCTTATGGCTTATCTACACCATTTCACGCAGACTCGATAGCACCGGCAGCAACCGCCTCATACTGGTCGGTATCGCGCTCTCCTATCTCTACGGGGCACTGTTACTGCTTTTTTACTACATGAGTGATTTCGAAGAGAGCTTCATGATCACACGCTACACGATGGGATCGCTGCTGACAGCCGGAATGCAGGAGATCACCATTGTCGGGATCGGCGCGGCACTGCTGCTGAGGGTGGCACTGCACTATCGCAAAGCGCTCAAATACCTCTCGGTCTCCCGGGATTTCGCTTCATTGCAGGGGATCGATGTCGGTCATGTCACGATCCGGCTCTTTCTGCTCATATCGCTCAGTGTCGGCATGCTTGTCGCGATCACAGGGCCGATAGGCTTCATCGGGCTGGTGGTACCGCATATGGTACGTCTGCTACTGAGACGTACGGTAGATGGACTGATCTGGCCCGTCTTCTACTTCGGCGGAATCTTTCTGTTGCTGTGTGACCTTCTCTCCCGCATGCTCCCCACATTTTCGCCGCTTCCGGTGGGAATCGTCACATCGATGATCGGCGGGGTGATCTTTATCTTTATTCTCCTTAAAAGATAAATCCCTGCTTCGCTATAATGAAATACAATAGAATCCTCTGAATAGTTTGCTGCTCGAACAACATCTGCAGCGGCAGGGTCAAAATTTTCCTGAAATTTTGGGGTACCCGCCGTGAAGCCGTTTGAGAGAAGTGAATTATTCAGAGGATTCAATAGCAGAGAGGAGGGGTGTATGGGTGTGCATTATCTGGTATATGGTGCAGGGTGTGAAAAAGATGTCGACGGGTTGCTGCAAAATGCTCCGGAGGGTGCGACCCTCCAGCCTGT
>JANTHT010000136.1 GCA_024762235.1 Sulfurospirillum sp. | reverse complement strand
TCTACCGGGCGCGCCATGAAGATCGTGTCGTCGTGCCCTTTGAGGATGCCGATAGCGCCGAATTTGTCGAGTGTGATGATGGCCGAGAGACCCACTGACTGAAGTTTCTGCACGATGTCATGGAGGGAGGGGTAGCTCTCCTCCTCTTTGAAGAGGCGTTTCATCTCATAGATGTTGAGCTGCAGGATGTCGATCGAGGAGAGGTGCTTCTGCCAGAACGCAAACCCGTGTGCGATCTGGGAAGAGCCGAAGTTGGCGTAGATGAGCGGGACTTTGGGGCGATAATAGTGCATCGTGAAGAGGGTGCTGAGATCCTCCTCCTTCTGTCCCAAAGCGGGTTTGTCACTGTGGATATGTCCGATGACCAGCGCCGAAACATCTTCGGTACTTTTGACGCGACTGCCGATAAAAGCGCGAAAAGCGTTGTCGCTGTTTTGGTCATGTGTCAGGATGGTACGCCGGCTCCCTTCGACGATGATCGTAGACCTGGGCGTGGTGACACCGGGAACGAAGAAGGCATGCTCTTCGATAAAGTAGCGGATCTTCGGATCGTCTCTTTTGAGTGCGGAAGAGAGGACATGGCGTATCTGCATGCCTGCATGATCTGCTCCGGCAAAGAGGATCGGATAGACGCACTCTCCGGTATGCAGCAGCCTGAGGGCGTAGTTGACGCCGCTGCCGCCGTAGAGCTCCTGGATGTCGACACTGTTTTTACCGCCATACTCTATGGGCTGTGCACTTTTGATGACATATTCGAGATTGGCGCCGCCGATGACGACGATGTTGTGCTTTGGTAGCTCTTTTTGCATTTTTTATTATACCCCCGGGACTCTTAATCATAATATCGTCCCCATTGTGTTAAAATTTCAGCAATAGATCACAAAGAGATCAAAAAGGAGCGCGAGATGGAAGCGAAGATATTTTTCGGCGATGTGGAAGTGGGCAAGACAGAGGTGAACGAGATTCAGAATCCCTACAGCGGTGAAGTGGTGTCGCGTTATCCGCTATGTGATGCGAGCGATGCCAAAGAGGCGCTGAAAATCGCACAGGATGCGTTCCGCAAAAACCGGGAGATTCCCCTCTCTCAGCGTGTGCTCTGGCTGGAAGATGTGATTGCACAACTTTTGGAGCCTGAGGTCAAAGAGGAGATGGCGCAGACGATCATGCTGGAGGTGGGCAAGCCTATCCATTTCGCGCGTATCGAAGTGGAGCGCTGTATCGAGACACTGAAACTCTCTGTCAGCGCGGGGATCGAACAGCATGGGGAGACGTTCAACTCCGACGCCATGCCAAGCGGCCGTAAAACGATCAGCTTCTACAAGCGTGTGCCGGTGGGTGTGGCGGCACTGATCACGCCGTTCAACTTCCCGCTCAATCTCATCGCCCACAAGCTGGGACCCGCACTCATCGCCGGGAACAGTGTCGTGCTCAAACCCACTCCCGAAGCGCCGCTGACGGCTTATAAGTTTGCCAAACTTTTCATCCAGAGTCCCCATCGTGCGCCAAATGCCCTCAGTGTGGTCTACGGTGACGCCGAAGTGGGAAGCACGCTGGTCAAAAGTTCCGTTCCGCGCGTAATCAGTTTCACCGGAAGTGTGCCGGTAGGGAAAATCATCATGTCCCAGGCGGGCATCAAAAAAGTGGCGCTGGAACTGGGTGGAAACGCAGCGACTTTCATTGACGCGAGTGCCGATCTGGAGAGTGCAGCGAAGAAGTGTGCGTTCGGCTCTTTTTACAACTCCGGGCAGGTCTGTATCTCCTTACAGCGCATCTATGTGCATGAAGCGATCGCCGAGCGTTTCGCGTCACTGATGGCGCAGGAAGCAGCGATGCTGAAGGTAGGGGACCCTGCCGATGAAGAGACGTTTCTGGGGCCGCTGATCAACGAAGAGGCGGCCGAAAGAGCCGAGCACTGGGTGCAGAATGCTGCCGATGAAGGGGCTGAGGTGCTCTGCGGCGGTAAGAGAGCGGGGAAAATCTTCCCGCCCACCGTCGTCAACAATGTCACCGACGAGATGAAGATCGTCTGCGAAGAGGTTTTCGCCCCGATCGTCAGTATCGTGAAGGTGAAAGATTTCGGCGAGGCACTCGGCAAGATCAACGATTCGCCCTATGGTTTGCAGTACTCGATCTTTACCAACGATCTGAAAAATACGCAAAGAGCGATCGAAGAGTTCGAGTGCGGCGGTGTGGTAATCAACGATATTCCGACAGTGCGTTTCGATATACAGCCCTACGGGGGCAGCAAACTGAGCGGTATCGGCAAAGAGGGGCCCAAATATGCCCTCGAAGAGTTCACCGAGATCAAATCTGTCGTGATCTGCTGAAGCTTATGGGCTTACCGGCTGCGTCTGTGCGGCGGAAGAGAATACGACGCGGTTTCTTCCCTCGTTTTTGGCTTTGTAAAGGGCGATATCGATTCGCTTCAGCAGTCTCTGGGGCGTGTCGTCTGCAACGACTTCCGTGACTCCGAAGCTGGCTGTGACTGCCGGGATATCGGGCAGATACATCGATGCGATTGTTTCGCGCAGTATCTGTGCTTTGGTGACGCTGTTTTGCAGATCGGTATGGCGCAGGATGAGGATGAACTCTTCACCGCCCCATCTTCCAAAGATATCCTCTTCACGGATATTGTTTTTCACGAGACGGGCGATAGATTTGAGTACTTCGTCCCCCATGTCGTGTCCATAGGTGTCGTTGATATTTTTAAAGTGGTCGATATCGAAGAGAATGACACCCGCATGCTCATTCCTGCGACTGCTATAGCCGCAGATATTTTCCAGAACCTCGTCTATCTTCTGTCTGTTGTAGATGTCTGTGAGGCGGTCATGCTGTGCGCGGTACTGCAATATTTTCTCACGTATCACCATTTCTGTGATGTCGGTGAAAGTAACGATATAGCTACCTTTTTGCGTGTCGTATCTGTTGATGTACACCTGAAGCGCTTTGGGCTCGATATCTGCACCAACCATGGTGACGACACGTTCCTGAGGCGGAAGTTTTAACAGATAGCTGATCCAGTGCTCTTGATCGGGTACATGCCCCAGGTGGAAATAGTCGTCGTGTTTGAGAAAAAAATCACAGATACATTGATGATGGCGGTGCAGCTGTTCGAAACTTTGATACCCCAGAAACTCAAGTACGCGTGCATTCGCATCGACCATCTGTAAACCATCGGTAATGATAATCATGTTTTCCTGTGTGTCGAGGATGGTTTTGAGTTTTTTATTGGTACGTTCGAGCTGACGCTGATAGGATTGTGTATCGTTCTGGAACTTTTTGATGCGGTAATAACGCAAAAAGAGCAGTGAGATAATGATACTCAACCCTATGAACAAAATCCAGAAACTATTTTGAATTTTATGCACATATTTACCATCCGAAAGGAGGATCATATACCCGTCTGTTTTGTGTGTCACGGGATTTTTTACAGGCAGAAATGTTCTGATGTATGTCTGTCCGTTATGTAGTGCATCCAAAGAGAACGGTTTGGCGTTGTATGGATCGAAGTGCGCACCAAAGCGCTTGTCGGCGTTCAGGGCGATGGGCGTGTCGATATAGTTTTGGTCGATGACAAAACCCGGATCCAGCGGGGTGGTCTCATAGCGCTGCTCCTTTTGTACCAGTGCATCTTTGGCGATGATGAAACTTGCTCCCTGAAACTGAGGTTTGAGAAAATCGGTCAGAGCGTATGCGGAAAATGAGAGTTCCACACTGCTGAGATAGCCTTTTTCATCATAGAGCGGAAAAACGAACCGATATCCGTCACTGGCGATTCCCTCTTCGAAACCGCTGATTTTCTGGTGCGTTTGATTGACAAATGCGACGGTATTGCGAAACCCGCTGAGGTCGTCTCCATATTTTGCAGGGGCGTGCAGGCGGAGAAAGCTGCGGTTGTCGGGGGTATGGAAATGGATCTGTTTGAAACCGAACTTTTTGAGTGATGCATAGTGGGGGGAGAGCGCCCCATAGAGCATCTCCCGCAATCTTTTCTGTTCCGGCTCGGGAGCGGTGAGACCCTCTCTGAGCAGGGATTTGATTTTCGGTGTATCGATCATCGTTTCAAATGCCATCTCCGCTTTTTCATCAAAAGCATTGAGGATGATATGATACTCTGTATCCAACCTTTTGGTAACATCTGCCAGGTATTCATCGCTGCGTGATGCAGTATAGAGATGCAGCGCGACAAAGAGCAGCGCTTCGATGACGATAAATGCAACGAGCAGATATTGATAGGGTTGTACGCTTTTTGAAATGTTCATGTAGGCTAAATCGACACTGAGGATTTTTCTTATACCCAAAAGTATGCTAAAATAGACAAAAACTAACATGAGGGAGAAAAGATGTTGGAAATAGGAACAAAAGCACCGGATTTTTGTCTGCCGAATCAGGATGAGACCGAGATCTGTCTGAGGGATCTGAAAGGGAAGTGGATCGTACTCTACTTTTACCCGAAGGACAATACGCCGGGATGTACGACAGAGGCGTGTGACTTTACCGAAGCGCTGCCGGAGTTCGAGGAGATGGACGCCGTGATCCTGGGAGTGAGCCCCGACTCGCCCAAAAAACACCGCAATTTCATCGAGAAAAAAGGGTTGAAGATCACGCTGCTCAGCGATGAAGAGAAAGAGGTTTGTGAACTTTACGATGTCTGGAAGCTCAAGAAAAACTACGGACGTGAATATATGGGCGTCGTGCGCACAACCTACATCATCGATCCGGACGGCAAGATCGCCTGGGGCTGGAGCAATGTCCGTGTCAAGGGGCATGTCGAAGCGGTCCGTGAAAAACTGAAAGCGTTGCAGGAAGCGTACGGTCACTGATGCTGGTACATATCTGCTGTGCGGTGGACAGCCACTACTTTCTGCAGAAGCTGCGTGAAAAGTACCCGGATGAAAAACTGACAGGCTACTTCTACGACCCCAATATCCACCCCTACAGTGAGTACAGACTGCGTCTGCTGGATGTAG
>JANTHT010000135.1 GCA_024762235.1 Sulfurospirillum sp. | reverse complement strand
TTTTCTGATATCTTCCGGATATTTGAAGTAAGCAGAGAGGTTCTCCCATTTATTGCGCCATGAGTTGATGACGATGGGATAGTGCTTTCCCCACTTCTGCTCAAGCTTGTCCAGTTCAAGTTCGGCAGCCTCTTTTGACACGGCTTTGTAAACACTTTTGAGATCTTTCATAAACTCTTTCCGGTTCCTGGAAGCCACATACTTCAGAGAATTCCTGATCTGGTGCACGATGCACAGTTGTACTTCTGTTTTGGGAAAGATAGTGTTGATTGCTTCAGGAAAACCGGTCAGTCCATCTACAGAGGCGATCAGAATATCCTCTACACCACGGTTGTGCAAGTCGGTAAGTACCTGCAGCCGTCCGAGCCGAAGGCGACAACCCCGCAGGAACGAGGACCGTCCTTGATATTATTTTATCAAACTGACACGGAATTTCTAACACTCCCACTCACCCCATTGGATTCAAAGTGATTTAATCCACTGGGTCAGACTCTGTATCTCCTTCTCTTTCAGACGTCTGGTGTATGCAGGCATGGTCATGCGTTCAAATCCTTTCCATCTCCCTCTACTTCCATTTTTGATTGTCTCACTGATTTCCGCGACACTTTTTTGGGCAATCTCTCTAAAAGAGGGGGCAGCTTTGGCTTTTGTTTTGCCATGGCAGGTCAGACATCCATTTTTTATGGCGAGTTGCTCCCCCGGGGGTAACGCTTCAAAGGCAGCTTTTTGCTGCATCTGCCTCATAAATTTCTCCTGGTCATAAAAGTCATAGACATACCCTGCGATCGCACCGACCTCCGCTTCTGTTACTTTCCCTTCCTGAGATGGCATCACACCGTAGCTTTCAAGACTCTCCTTGTCACAAAAAGACTTTTCGGCAGAAGGATGCAATACATAATCCTGAAAAAATGCGATAAACTTCGGCCTCTTATCACCGGGATTTTCCACTTTCATAAAGTCTTTGACATGAAACGCCACAGCCATCATCGGCGGCGCTTTTTCATCTTCATATGTTTTTGGCGGCATATCCAGATTGTGACATGTTGCACATCTGTTTTTAAGAAGTGCTTCCCCGTCGTAATGCTTTTCACTCTTGCTACATGCATTCAAGCCCAACACTATGGCTACTATGAAAAAAAAGTTTTTCATTTATTGTTTTTCTCCTTAAAATCCCGACGACGCTTTTACGATAAAAACTTTTATCCTAACACTCTTTGCGTATGAAAATCGATTACGCAATCACCGTTTGCTGATTCTGTTTGAGCATCTCCACAATTTCATCTATATTACGGGAGTGCGGCACAACAGGGGTGATTCCCAGCGCAAGCAAATTGTCTGTTACATTTTTTCCAAATTCGTGCGTTACAAAAACATCGACACTCTTTTGTTTTAAAAATGCAGGTATAATATGTCCAACACCTAAATGCCGCGCCCCCTCACTGGCTTTATCCAGTTTGATCTTTCTCATCACAGGGTTTTCAACTATCTCTGTCAGCGTCCCTTCGGAGAACCGATAGAAATCTATCTCTTTTTCCAGGCATTTCCAATCCTTTTTCATGATTTATTGAAGCTTTATCTATCGACAAACAGTTGACAGACGCATCCATATAAATAACTTTTCACAATTTTTTATGAACATATGTTCAAATATTAGCATATTAATATTAATATGAACTTATTTTTATGATAATTTTTACTATTTTTGTCTCCTCTTCCGGAAACAGGGCAAAAACCACCATTGGTGCACGCCGGAGATGCGAACTGTTCTTATAGAACCCTCTGAATAATTCACTTCTCTCAAACGGCTTCACCGCGGGTACCCCAAAACTTCGTTTTGACCCTACCGCTGCAGATGTTGTTCGAGCAGCAAATTATTCAGAGAGTTCTATTGGTTATACGTGCTTGAAAAACAATACCTCACTTTACACACACCCTCCACACAAAACCGCTACACTTCTCCAAAAATTACAAGGATCATATCATGAAGAGAAGAGCGTTTATCGCACTTAGTATCTCCGCGGCGGCGTGGCTGCTGAACGGATGCGGAACAAACGGCAACCCGGACAACGGCAACAATGGTACAAATGCAGGCGGTGGATCCGAAATCGGTACGACCAGTGCCCCTCTGCCGATTCCTCAACTCTTCAAAGGTGAAGTGCGCAACGGCGTGAGGCACTTCGACCTCTCCATCGACAAAGCCGCACACTCCTTTTTCTCCGGAGTAGCGACGGCGACCTATGCAGTCAACAGTACCTATCTCGGGCCGACGCTGCTTTTGACAAACGGCGAAGAGGTCTCCATCAACTACACCAACAACATCGGTGAAGAGACCACCATGCATGGACACGGCATGCACCTCCCCGCTATCATGGACGGTGGACCGCACCAGATGAACGACCCGGGCAAAACCTGGTCGGCGAGATACAGGGTCAGTCAAAAAGCCTGTACCAACTGGTATCATCCCCATCTGATGGGCAAAACTGCCGAACATGTCTACAAAGGTCTGGCGGGGCTGATCATCGTACAGGACGATGAAAGCCGGGCACTGGACCTACCCGACCGTTACGGAGAAGACGATATCCCGCTGGTACTTCAGGACAGACGATTTGACAGCGACGGACAGATCCTCTACGCGCCCACGAGGATGGAGATCATGCGCGGATATATCGGCGATACCTACATCACCAACGGCGCGATCGATCCATTTATCGAACTGGAAGCCAAAGAGATCCGTCTTCGTATCCTCAACGGTTCCAACGCGTCTGTCTATAAACTGGGATTTGACGACGGCAGGCGCTTTCACCAGATCGCCACGGACAACGCTTTTCTCGAAGCTCCGGTCGCACTGACCAGACTCAGGCTCTCTCCCGGTGAACGCGCGGAAATCGTCGTAGATCTAAGCGGGGATAAGGGGAAAACGCTCCTGTTGAAAGATTACAGAAGAGGCAAAACCTTTCTGGAGCTGAGAGTGACTAAAGATGCCGTCACACAAACCACCCTGCCCGACACACTGACAAACCTGACAAGATTCGATCCCCAAAATGCACGCAATACCCGCACTTTCAGGCTTTCGGGCATGATGGGTCGCCTCTTGATCAACGGCGTGGAGATGAATATGAATGTCATCAATGAACGTGTACCGCTGGATCAGGTTGAGATCTGGGAAGTGCACAACAATATGGGCATCGAGCACAATTTCCATATTCATGCGACACACTTCATGGTGCTGGAAAGAAACGGAAGCGCCGCCAATGTTGCGGAAAATGAAAAAGGGTACAAAGATGTCATCTATCTCGCACCCCATGACACACTCAGAGTGATCGTCAAAATGGTCGATTACAAAGATGCAAACAACCCGTACATGTACCATTGTCACTTTTTAGAGCATGAAGATGCGGGGATGATGGGGCAGTTTGTCGTGGTATAACAACACATACAATCCCGGTAACACCAGCAGTGTCAGTATCGTCGAGATCATTGCTGTGGGCACTGTTATTATATAACTTATCTTAATACTTCTTTACAACTTGACACTCTTCAACCTCAGCGAATTGCTGATGACCGAGACGGAAGAGAAGCTCATCGCCGCGGCGGCAATCACCGGTGAGAGCAGGATGCCGAAAAACGGATACAACACCCCCGCAGCGATCGGCACGCCCAGCGCATTGTAGATGAACGCGAAGAAGAGGTTCTGGCGGATGTTCTTCATCGTGGATCGGCTGAGCCTGATCGCCCGGACGATCCCTGTCAGATCCCCCTTGACCAGCGTGACGCCTGCGCTCTCCATCGCCACGTCGGTGCCGGTACCCATCGCGATGCCGACATGCGCCTGCGCAAGGGCGGGAGCGTCGTTGACACCGTCTCCGGCCATCGCGACATGCCTGCGCTCGGCCTGAAGCGCCTCTACCACTCTGGACTTCTCTTCGGGAGATACTTCCGCCTCCACCCTGTCGATCCCCAGCTTTTTCGCGACGGCTCTGGCAGTCGTTTCGTTGTCACCTGTCAGCATGACGATCTCGATCCCCTTTTTGTGCAGCGCTTCGATCGCTTCTGGGGTACTCTCTTTGACAGGATCCATCACGCCGATGATCCCGGCGGGTTTGCCATCCATCGCGACCAGCATGACTGTCTGCCCCTCTTCACGATAGATTTGGGCCAGTTTCGGCAACTCTCCGGCGTCGATGCCCAGCGTTTCGAAGAGTTTCAGATTGCCTATGGCGACGGGAGTGCCCTCCACTTCACCGGTGACACCCTCTCCCGTAACAGAATTGAAGTTAACGGCTTTGGCAGGCGTGATCCCGCGCGCTTCGACCCCTTCGACGATCGCCTGTGCGAGAGGATGTTCGCTCGAACGCTCCAGCGCGGCGACCGCACGCAGCATCTTCGCTTCGTCGATGCCGTCATCTGCTTCGACGGTGACGAGTTTCGGTGCCCCTTCCGTAAGTGTACCTGTCTTGTCCACGACCAGTGTGTCGACCTTTTCGAGTACTTCCAGCGCTTCGGCGTTTTTGATCAACACGCCCATCGTCGCCCCTTTGCCCGTGCCAACCATGATGGAGACAGGTGTCGCAAGACCGAGTGCGCAGGGGCATGCGATGATTAGCACCGATACTGCAGAGACGATCGCATAGGCGAGTCTGGGTTCAGGTCCCCACACGAACCATCCGACAAAGGCGATCACCGCGACGATCACAACGGCCGGAACAAAGTAGCCTGAGACAACATCCGCCAGCTTCTGGATCGGAGCGCGTGAGCGCTGTGCCTGTGCCACCATCTGTACGATCTGGGACAGCAGGGTATCGGCGCCCACTCTCTCCGCGCGGATCAGCAGCGATCCGGTCGTGTTGAGCGTCGCTCCGATCACTTTGTCGCCCGGTTTTTTAGGGACGGCGACCGGCTCTCCGGTCACCATCGATTCGTCGACATTGCTTTCTCCTTCCGTGACGACACCGTCGACGGGGATCTTCTCACCCGGACGGATACGCAG
>JANTHT010000134.1 GCA_024762235.1 Sulfurospirillum sp. | reverse complement strand
GCAGGTCCCAAGGGTATGGCTGTTCGCCATTTAAAGCGGTACGCGAGCTGGGTTCAGAACGTCGTGAGACAGTTCGGTCCCTATCTGCCGTGGGCGTAGGAAGATTGAGGAGAGTTGCCCCTAGTACGAGAGGACCGGGGTGAACGAACCACTGGTGTACCAGTTGTCCCGCCAGGGGCACCGCTGGGTAGCTATGTTCGGATGTGATAACCGCTGAAAGCATCTAAGCGGGAAGCCAACTCCAAGATTAATCTTCCCTGAAGATCCGTTGAAGACTACAACGTTGATAGGCTGGGTGTGTAAGTGGTGAAAGCCATTTAGCTGACCAGTACTAATAGATCGTTTGTCTTACTTACAATTTCTAAGACCATCACTTCCTTATTAAGTGTAATCACACTTCATAAGTTTTATCTGTAATTTTAGACTGACATTGTTACTTCTCGATGCAAACGATCGTTTGGAAAGTGCTTTAAAAATAGTTACTATCAACTATAGACTATTCACTGGTAACGGCGCAAAGCGCTTTCCAAACGATTCGGGTGGCTATAGAGAGGGGGAAACGCCCTGCTCCATTTCGAACCAGGAAGCTAAGACCCTCTTCGCCGATAATACTGCTCCTTACTGGAGTGGGAATGTAGGTCGCCGCCCGTTCCGTTTTTCTTTTTACTACTCATTATTTTATCACTACTTATTCCGAATCTATTTCATTATTTATATTTGTTAACTTGTACAATGCTTTCTTGTTGGATGTTCTCTTATACGCTTTCTGTTACAATCTGGCATGTCTAAAATTCTCATTTCCGCTTGTCTGCTTGGGTATGGTGTACGTTATGATGCGCAAAGCAAACGTTATGACCCTCGTTTTAGTCTATTGATGGATGCCGGGTTGCTCCTGCCTGTCTGTCCGGAAGTCGATGGTGGTCTCTCTGTGCCCAGGTTACCTGCTGAGATTGTGGGTGGTGACGGGGTGGATGTACTGCAACACAATGCCTCTGTTATAAGAAGAGATGGTATCGATGTTAGCGGTGCCTTTCTCAAAGGTGCGGAGTATGCACTCAAACTTGTGGAAGAGCAGTGCATACAGATAGCAATTTTAAAATCAAAAAGCCCCTCATGTAGTAATTCAAGTATATATGACGGTACATTTACAGGGAGCCTCAGAAAAGGTGTGGGAGTCACTACCGCACTTTTGGAACGACATGGTGTTCAGGTCTTTGATGAAAATCAGCTTGAAGAAGCTCTAAACGCTTATAGTGCCCTGGGTTTCACTCTGCCTGATGAGATCACGTTTTAAGTGGCGCAGTGATACTTTTTTCTTGCTATAGATCGCATCTTCAAGTGTTTCGATAGCATCATGATATTTTTCATGATCGGATGCGAGTAAGAGATGCAGCAATTCCTGTGGATCACGCGCTCTTCTGATCCTGTCGACGAATCGATCTTTTCTCTTTCTGTAAAACGTTCTCACAACCAATGCGGTAAAAAGTCCGCCGATAAAAAAATAGAGATAGTTGGCAGATTCTTTGATGACAGCGAAAACCGTATCCGTATCAAATCTCTTTTTGGGCTTGACTTTATCCGGCACGACTGTTACATGCTGCGCATCGGTAGTCAATGTGTAGTAGCGGCCTCTCTTAGGGCTATAAGCTTTGATAGAGAGCGAGGGTAGGGTGAAGTTGTGATCGGACAAAATAGCGTATCTATAGAGCTCCTTGTAGAAGAGTTTGTCTTCGAAGTGTTCATGTGATGAAAAGATTTCGACATTAGTGAGTTTCAGCAGATTTTCGATCTCAGGTTTGTATCCGCGTCCTTTGAGCGTATATGCAACATTGATCTGTTCATCTGAAGTGGTTATGTTTTTGTCGAGAGCCATTTGCAGCGTAAAGTCACCGACCAGTTGCGTGTCGCTGCGTAACGGAGAAACATCGAGCGTAAAAGGTTTAAGCGGTACATCGATGTTTGTCGTCTGAAGATAGGTAAGTTCATCGGCGGAACCCGTCACGAACTTTTTCACTTCTTCTTTTGTCGCCTCTTTGTATGTGAAATGTAGATGAAACTCTATTTTTCCGCTTTTCAATGGAAAAAGCGCGTAGGTATAGCTAATCTCGTTTTGTGATGTGGAACTCTTTTTTTCTGTGCTTTTGAGAAGCTTGAAGTTGTATTGTGCTGTTGAGAGGGGATTGAAGTCAAAAGTGAGAACTTTGTCAGTTCGGTTGGAATATATATGCAGTGTAAGAAGCACCGGTTCTTTGACGACCGGGTGCAGTGTGCTGATCTCGAGGGATGCTTGTACGCCCTTTCCTGCAAAGAGTAGTGCTGTAGAAAGCAGCAAAAGGGAGAGGTATCTGACCATCAGTCACAAATCGGCAGCTTTTGCCAATGCTTCGTAATCCTGATGTATGCGATCGAGCCGATTCTTGAACTGTAGCGCTTTTTGTCTGTAGCGATTTAAATGCGGTTCGCTGTGTCTGAAGTTGTCGCTCAGTTCGTCATATATTGCGATTTTGATGTCAACAACCTCTTTGATGATCTGAAACATCTTTTGCATATCCTCTGGTTCCAGAAAAGAGGTGAGCAGATCTTTTAGCATGCGATCTCTGGGTTTCAGCCCGATAAGTTCACCGTATGTCTTGCCGATAAACTGTATATCCCGCTTGGAAAAGTAGATACCGCACAGCTGCGGTGTCATCATCTTTTTGACCAGTTCCACAACATAGTCGGGATACTCTTCTCCATCCTCCTCCAGATCGCATCCCGTATCACAGGCTTCCTCCTGTGTTTTCATAAAGTTGTCGAACTCTTCACGTAGATTGTCAAAATCTGCCATTTTCTATCCACTCCCTGGTTTTGATTTCTGTAATTGTATCGAAAATATCATCGTAGCGCAGTCTGTATACATTGTCGTTCGGGTATACCGGATGTGCTTCAGTCAGCAGAGTGCATATCGTGTCGTTTGTGTGTCTGAATTGGTACTTGCCGATTGTATCTATGATAATATCACCTCTGATCTCAATCTCTCTGTTTTGGATACGATTGATGTCTACCGGTATCTCTCCTGCCAGCGCTTCATATGGAAGCAGGTTTTCAACTCTCTCGTCGTAGAGTACCAGCTCGCAAGGTTGATACTCTGCAAACAAAGGAACAAGGGCATGCGTCAGTTCGGACGCGCCTATCAGTGCTATGCGATACCCGGAGATTTCACAGTTTCCGGCGATCATATCCACAAGCGCTTTGGGAAAGAGAAAGTCCGCTTCATATGCGCCGTCTACAATCGCAAGTGAATCTACGAGTGTTTCATCTTTTGAGACACTCCCTGTAGCGTGTAGCAACTGTGCCACCAGTGGCCAGTACTCCTGTGAAAAGTAGGCGGCTTTGATTTTGGAGTTTTTGAAGTTGTGTATAAAAAAGCCGAGATCCTCTTCGCGTATGTTCAGTGGCATAAGCGTGGCATTGACATCGGCCTCTTTAAAATATCTGTTGAAAGCCTCCTGACGATTCTCTTCGATGGCGTTAGCACCTATATAGACAAAAAGCTCTGTCTCTTTGTCTATCTTGTTGTCTACTGGATACCCCATAAGCGTTTCGCTTCCTCCTCTTCTATCTTGCATCGGGGGCAGAGCTTTTCTCCGCCGAAATAGCTGAAATAGTTGGCGCATTCGTCACAACGCACCACCTGAAAATTGACCAACGCATGTACTTGCGGTTCGAACAGTTCACGCGTACTGAAAGGCACCAGCGAGATTGCGTCGGGTTCGCAGACATCATGACAGAGTGCGCACTTGACACAGTTTAGCGGATCGAAATCTATCTTTGCATTGCGTCTGTCAGTCTGCAGTGCACCTGTCGGGCAGATGCGATAGCATAACGAACAATTATCACACGATTCATTGACATATTTCTGGGAGATAAAGGAGAGCTCTTCATGCATAAAGGTATGATACTGCTCCGGCTTGTCCACTCTTTTAAGTGCCATGAAGAGTAGTTTCCGCTTGTTTGGCAGTGTTTTTTTGCGTATGTTCGCGCTGTCTGCAAGTGTCACTTCCGTTTTTTCCAGTTCTTCCACTGTCTTTTCGAACTCCACTTTGCTTTTGACAGCACCTTTGAGTGTAAAACGCTGCAAAAATGCACGTCTGTCCGGCGTCGATTCTTCAGGTTCTGGTGCTTCGTAACCTATCTCTTCAGCCTGAACTTTGGCCGCAACACCGACAGATTCCAGAAAACGATTGGCTTCGGATATATTTTGCATGATCTGTGCATGAAGCGGCTCTTTGATCGGGCATGTGGCACAGTGGCCGAGATCGAGCACTGTATCGTCCTTGAGAAGGGCCAGCGCGATCATGTTCTCCACACTCAGTGTCACAAGACAGGGAATGTTTTTTTTACAACTGATCAGGTTTTCATCAGACTCGAGAAATCCGAAGAGAAACTCGAGCGTATCGAAATTAGTTAGCGAGATCGCTTCGGTAGGGCAGATACCAATGCATCCGCCACAGTCGATACAACTGTCACTGACGACAGGCAGATTTTCACGGTAGCTGATCGCCCCTTCAGGACAGATCGTCTGACACTTGTCACAGTTGGAGTTTTTGCTGTAGACCCGTACACACGAGCCCAGATTGATCTTAAGATGATGCATTGAGGTATTCGTAATCGCTGAGTATAAATTCGAGTCCGGTCATGGCAGCATCATGATAGAGGGGAGTCTGTGCCTCATTTTTGACATTTATAAGGTAAAGAGGTGCCCAGTTGATAATGTGTTCTTCAAGAAAAGATTTCTGTTTGGCACGCAGTTCTGCAGCTGCAACAGCATCGCTGTTGGCAAGTGCTTTGGCCTCGGCGCTGGTGAGCATGTACATAAACTCCAGCTCTACGCCTATGTGATCCGGAGAGACAACACGTGCTTTATCTTTTTCGACGACAAAATCGAACTCCTCGTAGGCAGCATACACAGGGTTGTCTCCGCCACTCTCTATCTGCCCATCTTCTCTAAGATAAAAAGAGGCATAGGGAATCAGATTTACAAGCGATATGTCGGTAAAGTC
>JANTHT010000133.1 GCA_024762235.1 Sulfurospirillum sp. | reverse complement strand
TGCAGCGTCAAACAGTGTCGTCCTCTGCGGATACAAAACCAGAACTGCGTCGGGTGCCACGATCGCACTTATCGACAATTTTGAAGCGGATCACTTTCTGGATGGGCAAATCACTTACCTCGGCACGCAGGATCATCCCAGGAATTTCCGGCAGATCGAAGCCGTTACTTTTGAAGGGCCTTCGAAGCTCCTGATAACGTCTGAAAGAGTCGATTTACCTCTATATGGTGTGTATGAGAGTGCACTGTTTGAGATGCAGATCAGATAGAGAGGGTAAAAAAGAGGTGGTGGGTCCACCAGGACTCGAACCTGGGACCACTCGGTTATGAGCCGAGTGCTCTAACCAACTGAGCTATAGACCCGATTTAGGGTTGAGATTTTACCGCCCGTTTACTTAAAGTTAGCCTACTCTTCACCGAAACGGACAGAATCATAGAGTCTGTCGTGTCGAAAACTGAGCAGATTTTCAAATATCCCGAAAAGCACCATGAAAGTGATAAAACTTGTGCCGCCGTAACTGAAAAGCGGAAGAGGCAATCCTACAACAGGTGCATAGCCGATCGTCATGGCGATATTGACTCCGGTATATAAAAAGATGAGCAGTGCCAGCGAAGCGGCGACGGTCTCTATGAGATAATTCCCACGCATATAGAGTACCATCATCATCAGATGCAGAATCATCAACCCGTAGATACCCATCAGCGCCACCCCGCCCCAGAAACCGAAACGTTCGATGAAAAAAGCGAAGATAAAATCACTCACTGCGATAGGCAGAAATTTGAGATGGGTCTGTGTAGCGCTCTCTTTGGGCTGTCCCGTCAAACCGCCAGACCCGATCGCGATGATCGACTGTTCCACATGATAACTCGGCTTTTCCGCCAGAAAATCGCTGATACGCTTCTTCTGATAGGGTTTGAGACCCGCATAAATCAACGGTGCCGCAACAGCGACAGATACGACGATACCGATCCATATCTTCGTATCTGTACCGATAATAAAGAGCACGCCGTAGCCCACAAAAAGGAGTATCAGCGCACTTCCCAGATCGGGTTCCCCTGCAATCAGCAGGAAGGGAATCCAGATATAGATGCTGAACTTCACAAAATCTTTGAACCCGTAACCATACTTCTCATCGGGTGGGTGCTGATTGATCAGATAGGCGAGCATCATGATGAAGGCGATCTTCATGATTTCTGAGGGTTGGATCGTAAAATGGAGAAAAGGGAGTTCCAGCCACCGTTGTGCGCCGAGTTTTTTGATACCGAACAGGTAGACGCTCAGCAGCAGCACGACACTTCCCCAGTAGAGAACAGGGATCAGCCAGAGCAGTTTGCGTATGGGCAGCAGGAAAAAAAATAGAAAAGAGAATATACCCATCCCGAAATAGATGAGCTGTTTATGGGCCAGTACGGGACTCAGTTCATCCACCAAAAACCAGGATGTCACGACAATGGGCACTATCAGCAAAATCAAAATATAATCAAAATGCAAAAAGATACGCCGGTCGATCTGTATCACTGCCCAAAACCTTACATATTTGTTATGCGTATTCGCTACAGCAGGCTGCTTTCACTTTCAATAAGTAAAAGAAGTCGGCTATTTCAGATGCGCGATTCATAAAAACGGAGCTTATTTTTGGAGATTATAGCACAAAAACCGCAGCGTTTGGACAAACTGCTCCAGGAGCAACTGCATGAACCCCGAAACCAGGTGGAACAGCTGATCAAAAAGTATGGTGTCACCGTCGATGGCCAAACCATACACAAATGCGGCCTGAAACTCAAAGGCGGTGAAAAGATCACCCTCTCCCTGCCCGATACCCAAAAGAAGGAGAGCGCACGGGAGATAGACTTCGATGTCGAGATTCTATACGAAGATGAGGATCTGTTGATTGTCAACAAGCCCCCCTATCTGACGATCCACCCCGCGCCCAGTGTCAAAGAGCCCACTCTCGTCGACTGGCTGAAACACAGAGGGATCTCCCTCTCCACACTCAGCGGCGAAGAGCGCCATGGCATCGTCCACCGTATCGACAAAGAGACCAGCGGCGCCCTCGTCGTCGCCAAGAACAACGAAGCGCACCGGAGTCTCTCCGCACAACTCGAAAACCGGACGATGGGACGCTACTATCTCGCCCTCATAGACCAACCGCTCAGGGAGAGTATCATCGTCGACAGGCCGATCGCCAGAAACCCCAAAAACCGCATCAAGATGGCTGTCGTACCGGGGGGCCGCGAGGCGCGCAGCGCCTTTGTCAAACTCGCCCTCGCCAAAGAGGCAAAAAGCGAACTGATCGCAGCCAAACTCTTCACCGGACGCACCCATCAGATACGGGTCCATCTGGGCTCCTTAGGACGCCATATTATAAATGATTTTACATACGGGTTTAAGAGAAAAAGGGATATCATCGGCAGAGTGATGCTGCATGCTTACCTGATCTATTTCATCCACCCCAGAACGGGTGAAAAGATCGTCAAGAGAGCACCTCTTTTCGAGGATTTCAAGCATATTTTAACCCAGGATTTTGATTCAAAGGAGATACATGAGAAGCTGGTTCCCGACTATATTATTCGTCAGTTTGATACTACTTTTCAGCGGTTGCGGTAGCAAAAATATCCTCAATCCGATGGAGGGCTTCACACAGCTCAGACTCGACCGTTCGCTGCCGGTCGTCAGAGATCTCAAAACCATCAACTCCATGACAGAGGTGGCACTCGAGTGGCGTCCCGTCATCCAGAACTATGTCGCCGGTTACCGTATCTTTCGCAGTGAAAACGGCAAACCCTTCAAACTGATCAAAGTGATCCCCGACCGCTACAGCGCACACTTTACAGATACCCATCTGCGCCCGAACTCGACCTACATATACAAAGTCTCACTCTTCACCAAAGACGGGCGTGTCTCTCTGACCAATACTTCCAAACCGGTCTCTACAAAGGGCGTAATCCAACCTCCGGTACTCGTCGAAGTGATCTCCGACCTGCCCAATCGTATCAAACTTCTCTGGCGCGCACACCCTAATCCGATCGTCAAAGCCTATATCGTCGAGAAGCAGGAAGTGGGCAAGAAGCACTGGAAAAAGGTCGCGATACTGCGCAACCGCCTCACTGTCGAGTATATCGATTCCGATGTCGTGCCGGGCAGAGAGTATGCGTACCGCCTGCGCGCCAAAACCTTCGACGGTGTCATCTCGCCGCCGAGTGAAGCACAGAAGGGGCATGCCAAACCGCTTCCCAAACCGGTTACGCTCATCAACGCTACCGACAACATGCCAAAAGAGATTCAGGTGACCTGGAACGATCCCAACGAAGGGGAGCGCACGATAGACCACTACGACGTCTACTCCAGCGCCTTCAAAGATGGACTCTACACCCGGCTCGCTTCGACAAAAGAGAAGGTCTACGTCGACAAGATCGACAAAGACGGTGCTGTACGGTACTATCAGGTAACCGCCGTCGACAGTGACGGCCTGGAGTCGCCCAAAGGTGTCGTCGTCGCCAAAGGCAAGACGATGGGCAACGGTGACGGACCCGTCATCAACAGTGCGGTCGTCAGACAGGGCGCGGTGATCCTGACATGGATGCCTCCCAAAAAAGAAGAGGTCGCCAGCTATACCATCGTCAAGAAGTACTGGGACGGATGGCGCTACAAAAAATTGAAAATCGTCGACTTCAAAAGTGATACCGTACCGGTACGCTTTATCGACAAACATATCAAACCCAATACCAAATACACCTACTATGTCTACGGTGTGAACGAACTGGGGATACCGACAGAACCCTCCCGGGCAATCGCTGTCGAAGTCAAAGAGCTTCGGTAACACTTCCACATGCCAAACATTCAGACACGGGCCTGCAGGCCCGTCGACCTCCCCCGTACGGTCAACGGTTTTACCTTCGAAAGCCGTGCACAAGCGCAAAAAAACCGAAATGAAGCGCTGATCCTGACCCGTTACGGTGACAGGAAGTTCCTCCTGCAGATACTCAAACGGGAGAAAAAGGGAGAATCAGACTATCTGATCAAAGTGGACAAATTGACACGTCTCGCGCCGGTGACTATCATGCAGGATGCCCTGAAGGCGTTTGCGAAGTTGCATGATCTGGAACTCACCTTCTCCAACATCGCGCCCCAAAAACGCTCTATCGTCAAAACAGATGACTTTGCGATCCTCAAAGATGTCGATTTTTTCGCTACACAACTCACTTACGAGAAGCCGCTGCTGGTGGAGGTGGGATTTGGAAGCGGACGCCATCTGCTCTATCAGGCGAAAGCGCACCCCGACAAACTGGTTATCGGCATAGAGATCCACCGCCCCTCCATCGAACAGGTGATCAAGCAGTGCAAACTGCAAAATCTGCACAATGTCCTGATCGCCGACTTCGATGCGCGCATCTTCATGCAACTGCTCGCCTCCAACAGTGTCGAAAAGCTCTTTGTACACTTTCCCGTACCGTGGGACAAGAAGCCCCATCGCCGTGTCATCTCGAAAGCGTTTGTCGAAGAGGCGATGCGCGTGCTGAAGCCGGGTGGAAAACTCGAACTGCGTACCGACAGTGAAAACTACTTCGCCTACAGTTTCGATACCTTCAACGCCCTCAACCGCTACGATCTGCAGATCAAAAAGAACCATGACCTTGCCGTCACCAGCAAATATGAAGATCGATGGCGGCGTATGGAGAAGAATATCTACGACCTGACGCTCACATGCGAAACCCTCTCCCCCGACAAGGCACAGATCGCACCGCTGCAGTTCGAAGAGGAGATCCCTTTCGCCCGTGTCAAAGAACGGTTTGCCAATGTCACTCGCAAAACCGATGACGCTTTCGTCCACTTCGAATCGCTTTATGAAATCGATGCGAACAGCGGTCTGATCAGGCTCACGATGGGGGCGTTCGAAAAGCCGGAACACAAATATTTACTATTTAAACAAAATAAGATACAATATTTTCCAAAGCAAACTTTAGCGATCGCACAAAATATCAAAGCGCACAATATGATAAAAGAGTTTTTTCATGTCTAAGATCATCCAGGCACAGTCACTGCAACTGGCATACAACAAAAACGAACCGGTCATCAAAAACACCGAC
>JANTHT010000132.1 GCA_024762235.1 Sulfurospirillum sp. | reverse complement strand
TTCTGTGTTGGAGGCTAAGTAAAGAGAACGCGTGATGAAAGATATTGAAGATTTGAAAGCTTTTTTGAAGGAATCTTTTCCGGATGCCCGGATCTACCTCTTCGGTTCCCGTGCGAGAGATGATGCATCCCGATTTTCAGATATCGATATCGCCATCGAGGGAGAAGCGCCATTGAAAGAGAGACTTGCAGAAGTACGGTTTGCCATCGAGGAGTCGCTGATGCCCTGGAAGGTTGATATCGTCGATCTCAAGCAAGTTCCATATCTGAAAGATGTTGTCAGGAAAGAGGGGATACTATGGCACTAGTAAAAAAGCTTGCAGATTTTCAAAATGCGCTTCAGAGGTTGCAAGAAGCATACGATAAGACCATCCTGCATCAAAATGATGATGAATACACTTTTTACAGGGATTCTACAATTCAGCGGTTTGAGTTTACGCTTGAGATTGCCTGGAAGAGCATGAAGAGTTATCTTCTGGTACAGGATGGTATAGAGTGTCGATCTCCAAAATCTTGCATGCGAGACTTTTTCAGTGCCGGCCATATTGGAGAATTGCCGGCTAAGAAATTGTTGATGATGGTAGATGATAGAAATCTCTCGACGCATACGTATCATGAAGCGATCGCCGACGAGATCTTTTCTCATATCGGCGAGTATCTCACTATTTTAAAAGCTATCCTGGACTACATGCAAAAGTAGCTTCAGGCTTTCCGCCCTGTCAGTAAAAAGACCCCAAAATCCCTGTGTGGTTTCTCGATGGTGCTGGCATGATGGACGGTGACATCTTCGAAACCCGCCTCTTTTGCCAGTGCCACCAGCGCTTCGGTGTCGAATCCGTAGTGAAAAACACCGGTATTGTCACTGTGGAAAGTGCCGTCCTCTTTTTCCAGATCGGCCAGCGCGATGAAGCCGCCGGGTTTGAGGATGGCGTGCAGCTTTTGGAAGAGGGCGGGGATATCTTCGATGTGGTGGATGGTCATGGAAGAGACGACGCCGTCATAGCGTGTGTCGAAGTCATGCTGCAGGAAGTCCGCTTCGATGTGGTCGGTGTCACATTGAAATTCACCTCTCTTTTCATGAAACATCTCCAGCATCGACGGTGAGTTGTCTAGCGCGGTGATCCTGCCGACTTTCTGTGCGAGAAAGAAGCTGAGCAGTCCTGTCCCGGCTCCCAGGTCGAGCAGGTGCATCTTGTCATGAAGCGGGATGTTGCGAACGATCGTTTCGGCGATCGCCTGAGCGTTTTGGACGCGTCTGGAACTCATATCCCACGATTTTGATTTATGTGCAAAAAGATCTTTTTTCATGATTGTATACTCTCCCATAAGATGGCCACTTCGATATCGTGTATATCGCTGCGGCGCGGTTTGATGTAAAAAGGTTCGATCTCGTAGTTGTCGGGATCATATTTTTCACTGATCGCTTCGATCTCCTCCCGCAACTCCTCTTCGAGCGCTTCGATCTCTTCCTCGATCTCTTCGACCCGTTGCCTTGCACGTGCGACATCATCCTTTTCGCGGTACATGCGACCCGCGCTTCGCAGCGCTGTACCCGCTTTTGCCGTGGTGCTGCGTTTGACGGTTTTGCGTCCCAGAAAAGCGTCCAGGATCGTCATGCCCACCGAGAGTACGGTGTTGGTGGTGCTGGCGGAGACGTCGGCTTCCTCTTTCTGCAGCTTCTCCAGGGCTCGGGAGAGTTTGCGTTCGAGGGCATCGTGCTTTTTGCCATACTTCTTTTTGAGCTTTTCGATCTCCGTCTCTTTCAACGCTTTGAGCCGGTCGGCGACACGTACCCGGAAAGCCTCTTCACTCTCATGCGGTTCGGATTCGAGTTTGAGTTCCGGAACGCGGTAGAGGGTGAGCCTTTCGTTTCGGTAGAGGTAGTCGGCAAAGGACTTCTCGAGCGGTTTGAGATTCTTGAGCCCGGTGATGAGGTCGGGAAGGGGTGCGTAGTCGCACGCTTCCACGGGAGAAAGATCGTAGAGGTCGAAGTCGTCGTCGTTCTCTTCTCCCCGATCCCACTCGATCTCTTTGAGACGCGCATCCAGCGGATACTTGAAGTAGAAGTTCTCCTCTTCGTCTATGGCGCGTCTGGCGTTGTAGAAGTGGACGCTGCCGTTTGCGAGCAGGTAGGGGACGTAACTGCAATCTTCATGAAACGTGTTGAGGTAGTACTGCTCGATCTCGTCACTGAGCGGCGGCGGGGCGCTTTGGGTCGTTTCCGGTTTCTGCGGTGCGTGTGCCACAACTGTCTGCACGTTGTCTGCGGCTCTCTCGATTCGCGCTTTTTTCTCTTGCATGAGCAGTTTGATCTGCGGTTTGGAGAGGGGTCCGGCGAGGTAGCAGAGTACCCAGCGTGTGCCGAAGAGGGCGAGTTTGTCGCGGTGGGCGCTTTTGAAGAGGAAGGTGCGCTTTTGCAGATTTGCCAGCAGGTGGGTGATCTCTTTTTTGTCGAGTGCCTGAGAACCGCTTTTGATCAGGCCGTCGATGACCCGGTCGATATCCTGTTTCGTCTGAAGCCGTCCGATGAACCATGAACCGATGTTGGAGAGTCCTTTGTAGTCGAGATCGACCGGGTTTTGGGTCGAGAGGACGATCCCCACGCCGTAGGCGCGCGCTTGTTTGAGAAGCAGGAGCATCGGATTTTTGGAGGGCGGGTTGGAAGTCGCGGGGAAAAATCCGAAGATCTCATCCATGTAGAGGAGGGTGCGGAGACTGCCGGTACCGCTTAGGGTACGCATCCACGAGATATATTTGTTCAGCAGCAGCGTGATGAAAAACATCCGCTCGTTGTCGTTGAGATGGGCGATGGATAGGATCGCGACGCGCGGTTTGGCATCGGGTGTGTAGAGGAGCTTCCGGATGTCGAGAGGTTCCCCTTTGATCCACGCTTCGAAGGTGGGGCTGGCGAGGACATTGTTCAGCAGCATCGCCAGTTTGAGGCGTTCGTTCTGCGGATAGAAGCTTTTCAGTGGCAACACGCCCACCTTCTCAAACGGCGGGTTGGTGACATGCCCGATCAGCGCTTCGAGTGTCAGAGAGTGCCCCTTTTTCCAGAAATATTTGAAGATCGTCGTCAGCAGCAGGTAGGGTTTGCTGGTAAGCGGATCGACATCTTCGCCGATCAGAGCCAGGATGGAGGAGACGGTGGAGCCCAGCATGTAGGCGAAGGTGTCGGGGTCGTCGAGGATATCTTCGGACGGTGCCTCGAAGGAGCTGAGGACACTCAGGCCGATACCCGCAGAACTGCCCGGGGTGTAGATCGTAAAATCCGCCCCCTCTTTGTAGCGCCGGACGCGGTCGCTCTCCTGCCCCCAGCTCTCGATCCCCTTCTTCCACATCTCAGCGGTCTTCTGGGCGAATGTGGGCAGGTCCATACCCTGGCGTTCCGCTTCCGCCCTGTCCACCCACGGTTCGAAATCTTTGGGGTTGAAGTCGGGAAACGCCAGCAGCAGGTCACCCATGTCCCCTTTGGGGTCGATGACGATGGATGGGATACCGTCGAGCACTGCCTCTTCGATGATCCCCACACCGAGCCCGGTTTTACCGCTTCCGGTCATACCGATGATGGCGGCGTGGGTGGTGAGGTTTTTGTTCTTGACAAGCAGCAGATCATCGGTATCTTCACCGGTGGCGATATCTTTTTCGCGACCGAGGTAAAAGATGCCCAGTTTTTCGTATATTTTGCTGATTTCGCTTGGTTGCATGGGCGACTCCGCTATAGATGTGGTTGTTATCGAACGCGCTTCAGCATAGTTTCCACTGTGAAGTTGTCGGCAAAAAGTTGATGCTGCAGTAGGGTTCTATATGGGAAAAATTATAGCGAAGTATTGGAAAAAGTACGAAATGAGAGAGGAAGTGTGATCGCAGAGCTGATGGCGGGATTCGAACCCGCGACCTCTTGATTACGAATCAAGTGCTCTGGCCAACTGAGCTACACCAGCGAATGAGAGTGACATTATAGCATAATAGACTCTCTGAAAAAGCTGTATGACAACGTTTTTCAGTCGCGTTTTTTGATGCCGTTGTACTCTTCTGCTTCCTGTGAAAAGCCGGCGGCTGCGCTGTTTAGCATGTTGTGCAACTGCCATAACAGCCTATTGGTGATGGTTCCGGTAGGACGCCGGTGGATCGAGCGTTGAAAATCTTTGATCGCCCTGCGCGTCTGTGGCCCCATGTAACCGTCGATCGGTCCGGGGCGGTAGCCAAGCTCCGTCAACTCTTTCTGTACTTTCTGTACGACACGGCTTTTGTGGTGTGTGGCTGCTGCTGCCAGTGAAAAAGTCAGCATCAAAATCATCGCTATTTGCAATATTTTCATCGTAAAAATCTCCTCATTGTCACCGGTATGACTGACATGATAATGATAAAGAATAACAGAGAGTAATTAAAATCATTATAAAAATACAACTTTAATTGACCTTATTAGCGTATAGTTGGTAAAAAAACGCTGATTTTATGAAAATAACAGCTACTTTGGATATAATACATTTTTTAAAAAATGCTTATATAAAATATATAATAAACAACAGGATATCCATTTGAGAACGCATTATTGTACGGAACTAGATGAAAACGATGTCGGCAAAGAGGTGGTGCTTTGCGGTTGGGCGAACAGTTACAGGGATCATGGCGGAGTCATTTTCATAGACCTGCGTGACAAGAGCGGGCTGGTACAGCTCGTCTGCGACCCGGCAGACAGCGCAGAGGCACACAAGGTCGCCAGCGAAGTACGGGACGAGTATGTCCTGATCGCGAAGGGAAAAGTACGTGCCAGAGGTGAAGGACTTGTCAATCCCAACCTCAAAACCGGAAAGATCGAGATCGTCGTCGACGATCTGAAGATCGAGAGCAGAAGCGAACCGCTGCCTTTCGTCATCAACGATCCCAACGTCGGTGAAGAGACGCGCCTCAAGTACCGTTACCTCGACCTGCGCAAACCTGCGATGTTCGAGACATTTCGCCTGCGCTCCAAAGCGACGATCGCCGCGCGTAATGTGCTCGATGCCAACGGTTTCCTTGAAGTGGAGACGCCGATCCTGACCAAGTCGACGCCGGAAGGTGCCAGAGACTACCTCGTGCCGAGTCGTGTGCATGCAGGCGAGTTCTACGCACTGCCGCAGTCGCCTCAACTCTTCAAACAGCTCCTGATGGTGGGCGGTTTCGACCGTTACTTTCAGGTCGCCAAATGTTTCCGTG